>JASFJY010000349.1:0-4560 GCA_050119415.1 Chromatiales bacterium
ACCCAGGTCTTCCTCCGGCTGCTGATCCACCAACTCAAACACGCTCTGCGCCGCCGCCAAGCCGGGTTGCAGCTGTTCGTTGATGCGAATCAGGTTTTTCACCGGCGACATCATCATGCCCAGGGCGCCGATGAAAGAGACGAAGGCGCCGACGGTGAACTGGTTCTCCAGGGACATCATCGATGCGTAGTAGACCACCCCCGCCAGGCCGATAACCATGATCAGCTCGCCGGCGGGGGAGGCGAGGGACGCCGCCGCGCTGCGTTTCATCAGATAGCGGCGCAGCCAGTTTGCAACATCGGCGAAGCGCTTGCGCTCATAGGTCTGACCGCCGAAGAGCTTGACCACCTTGTTGCCCTGAATGGTCTCCTCGAGGACGTGTGTCATCTCGCCCATAGTCTCCTGGATCGAGCCACTGAGACGCCGTAGTCGTTTACTGATGGCATTGACTAACAGGCCGATGAAGGGGCCGATGATGAAGATCGACAGGGTCAGCTGCCAGTCGATGTAGAGCATCCAGGCGAGCAGGCCCAGCACCGAAAGGCTGTCCCGCACCAGCACGATCAGCACATTGGTGGAGGCGGAGGCGACCTGCTGCACATTGAAGGTGATCTTGGAGAGGATGGTGCCGGTGGGGTTGTCGTCATAATAGCGGTTGGGCAGGGTCATCAACCGCTGGAACATCTCGTTGCGCAGATCCATGATCACCTTGTTGGAGACCCACTGGATCGCCATGGTGCTGGCGTAGGAGGCGATGCCTCGGACAAAGAACAGGCCGATAAGCGCCAGGGGCATCAGGCGAATCGTGCCGAGGTCCTTCTCCACGAAGCTGCCATCAAGCAAGGGCTTGAAGATGGCGGGCACCATGGGCTGTGTAAGCGCAAGCAGAACCGTGAACAGGATCGAGAAGGCGAAGGTCTTGCCGTAGGGGCGCACATAGCCGAGCAGGCGGAGGTAGAGTTGTTTGCTGGTCATGGGTCGAGTGGGTGTCTGCTGCTGTGCCGTGGAGTGGATAGCGCCAGCGCTGATTCTACGCATGAGCTGCCACAATCGCCAGAAAGCGGGGGGATCGTGTTACCATACTGGCCGTTTTTTTGTGAACAGACTTCATTATGTCCATCGATATCCCCTCCTTTGATCAGGCGCGCATTCTTGTGGTCGGCGACGTCATGCTCGACCGCTATTGGCACGGCGATACCGGGCGCATCTCACCCGAGGCGCCGGTGCCGGTGGTGCGCGTCTGCGATGACGAAAACCGTCCCGGCGGCGCTGGCAACGTGGCATTGAACATCGCCGCGCTGGGTGGCGGCGTGACGCTGACCGGTCTGGTGGGCCGCGACGAGCCGAGCGAGGCGTTGGAGCGGATGCTCGATGCCGCCGGTGTCAGCTGCCGTTTAGACCGGCTCGACGGTTTTCCCACCATCACCAAGCTGCGCATCATCAGTCGCCACCAGCAGCTGATCCGGCTCGATTTCGAGGACGGTTTCCCCATCGAAAGCAGCGAAGCGTTGTTGCAGCACTACAAGTCACTCTTGATGGAGTGTGATCTGGTGGTGCTCTCCGACTACAACAAAGGCACGCTGCAGAACACCCAGGGCTTCATTCAGGCGGCGCGGGCTGCGGGCAAGCGGGTATTGGTGGATCCCAAGGTGCGGGATTTCGAACGTTACCGGGGAGCGACTCTGGTCACTCCCAACCTGAGCGAGTTCGAAGCAATGGCCGGCGAGTGCAAGGATCAGGAGGAGCTGGTGCGTCGCGGCGAAGAGGTGATGATCCAGTACGAACTGGAGGCGTTGCTGATCACCCGCGGCGAGCACGGTATGACCCTGTTGCAGCGGGGGCAGGCCCCGCGCCATATGCCGACCCATGCGCGCGAGGTCTTCGATGTCACCGGCGCCGGCGATACGGTGATCTCGGTGCTGGCGGCGGGCCTGGCGGCGGAGTTGCCGTTGGATGCGGCCACCCACCTGGCGAACGTGGCGGCTGGTGTGGTGGTGGGCAAGCTGGGTACCGCATCGGTCAGTGTGGATGAACTCAAGTCGGCCCTGCTCGAACAGCATGTCACCCACCGTGGCGTGGTCGCTGAGGAGGAGCTGATGCGCGTGGCGCAGGCCGCCCGCATGCAGGGCGAGAAGCTGGTCTTCACCAACGGCTGTTTCGATATCCTGCATGCCGGCCATGTGACCTATCTGGAGCAGGCGAGCCGCCTCGGCGACCGGCTGGTGGTGGCGGTCAATGTGGACGAGACGGTGCGCCGACTGAAAGGGGCCGACCGCCCGGTCAATAATCTAGAGCGGCGCATGACGGTGCTTGCCGCGCTATCCTGCGTCGACTGGGTGGTGCCTTTCAGCGAGGAGACGCCGGAGCGGCTGATCTGCCGCCTCAAGCCGGATTTCCTTGTCAAGGGGGGCGACAATGTACCTGACAATATCCCGGGCGCCCGCTGTGTGCGCGAGAACGGCGGTAAGGTGATGGTGATGGATTATGTGGACAACGTCTCCACCACCGGGCTGATCCGCGAGATCCGCGCCAGGGAGCAGTAACCCTGGAAAGCGCGCGTAACCACGCCATTCTAATATCAGCTTATTGATTATGAAGAAAATATCTTTGAGATATGCTAACCAGGCCATAGGGGCGTTGCGACTCCTTGCTCTGCAACGGCGCAAGCGCACCCTTCACCCGGTCCAGCGGTTTTTCGCGGGGTAGCGCCGTGGCCTCCGCGGACAAGCTCGATGTTGTCAAGGTCGATGTCGCCATCTTCGGTGGCGGCATCGCCGGGCTCTGGCTGCTGGGACGTCTGCGCGAGTCCGGCTACTCGGCGATCCTGCTGGAGTCTGACGGCCTCGGCGGCGTGCAGACCCTGGCCTCCCAGGGCATTATCCACGGCGGCACCAAGTATGCGCTGACCGGTAAGCTCACCGGCTCTTCCCAGGCGATCAAGGCGATGCCCGGCATCTGGCGCGCCGCTCTGGCGGGGCAGGGCGAACTCGACCTGAGCCAAGTGCGGATGCTCTCCGACCACCAGTTTCTCTGGTCGACGGCGGGTCTGGTCTCCCGCATGGCCGGCTTCTTCGCCGGCAAGGTGATGGAGAGCCGGATGCGCGAGGTGAGCGGGGATGAACGTCCCGAGCTGTTTCGCGACCCCGCTTTCAAGGGGGTGGTCTATCGCCTGGATGAGCCGGTGCTCGATACCGCCTCGTTGGCGGCAACCCTGGGTCAACAATACGGCGACCATACCTATAACTATTCCTGGCCGCAGGGGCTGGAGTTCGAAAGCGCCCGTCGCTTTCGCCTGCGCGCCAGATCGGGCGAGTGGCAGACGCTGGAAACCCGCTGCACCGTATTCACCGCCGGCGCCGGCAATCAGGCGCTGCTCGAGCGGCTTGGCCGTCAGCGGCCCGCGATGCAGCGTCGGCCGTTGCAGATGGTCATGCTGCGCGGCAAGCTGCCGCCGATCTATGCCCACTGTCTTGGCGCCAGCGCCAATCCCCGGCTGACCATCACCAGCTATCCCAGCGAGACGGAGGAGACCGTCTGGTATCTGGGCGGTGAGCTGGCCGAGCGGGGGATTGGATTTGGCCCCGAGGCCCAGGTGGCGGCGGCGCAGCGGGAACTGGCGGCGCTGTTGCCCTGGGTGGATCTGCGTGGCGTGGTCTGGCGCACCCTGGCGGTCGATCGGGCAGAGCCGCAGCAGCCGGGCGGGCGGCGGCCCGACAGTAGCTTTCTGCATGAGGAAGAGGGATTGATGGTGGCCTGGCCGACCAAGCTTGCCTTTGCCCCGCGCTTGGCTTCGCAGGTGCTCAAGACGCTCGACGAGCAGGGTATCCGGCCCAGTGGCGATGGACGAGTTGTGTTGGATCTCGCCGCCCCGCTGCCTGCGCGACTGCCCTGGGAGGGAGATGAAACATGGATCTGAGACCGCTCGGTTCGACGGGTATTGAGGTCAGCCCCTTGGGATTGGGCTCAGTCAAGTTCGGTCGCAATCAGCAGGTGAAGTATCCCAGCGATTTCCAGATTCCAGACGATGGGGCGGTCAGCCGTCTGCTGTCGCTGGCCGCCGACCTCGGCATCAATCTGGTCGACACGGCCCCCGCCTACGGTACCAGCGAAGAGCGGCTCGGCCGCCTGTTGCCGGGGAGCCGCCAGGATTGGGTTATCGTCACCAAGGTCGGTGAGATTTTCGAGGAGGGTGTTTCCCGGTTCGATTTTTCAGCGGCACACACCCGCGCCTCGGTGGAGCGCAGCCTGCGCCGCCTGCGTACCGACTATCTCGATGTGGTGTTGATCCACTCCCATGGGGACGATCTGGCGATTCTGCAACAGGAGCCCGTGCTGGAGGCGCTGCTTGGCCTCAAACAGGAAGGCAAGGTTCGGGGTATCGGCATGTCGAGCAAGACGGTCGAGGGCGGTCTGCAAGTGGTGGAGCGCTGCGATCTCGTGATGGCGACCTGCAACCTCGACTACAACGAGGAGTTGCCGGTGTTGCAGGCCGCCGCGGAGCAGGGCAAGGGGGTATTGATCAAGAAGGGGCTGATGAGCGGCCATGTGGCCGGTGAAGAG
>JASFJY010000350.1:0-4535 GCA_050119415.1 Chromatiales bacterium
GAACCCATCAACTGAGCTCCCCCTCGCAGAACCCGGCAAAAAATCTCAACGCAAAGTACGCAATGAAGCGCGAGCTTTGCGTTATAGTTTTCGCGCCCCATGAGTGAGGATCCAATATGCTCGACGCCCCCATTCCGGTGATCGGTTTCGCCGCCTACAGCGGCACCGGCAAGACCACCCTGCTGAAACAACTGATCCCCTTGCTGCGAGGGCAGGGCCTGCGTCCCGGTGTGATCAAGCATGCCCATCATGATGTGGAGTTCGATGTGCCCGGCAAGGACAGCTATGTGCTGAGGAAGGCGGGGGCCGGGCAGGTGTTGCTGGCCAGCGCCAATCGCTGGGCACTGATGGGAGAGGAGCCCGGGTCGCAGGAGCCGGAACTGCCCGTGCTGCTCAAGCGTATGGATCTGACGGAACTCGACCTGGTGCTGGTCGAAGGCTTTCGCCATATCCCCTTTCCCAAGATCGAACTGCACCGCCCGTCTCTGGGCAAGCCGCTGCTGTGTGAAGAGGACGATAGCATCCTTGCTGTCGCATGTGACGAAAGGCCGGCTGTACCGGTGTCGCTGCCGTTGTTCGACCTCAAGGATATCCAGGCCGTCGCGTCATTCATTGAGGATTTCTGCGGCCGTTTTAATGCGGCCCACTCGCTTGGCTGAATGGATCTGGCGGTAAACGGAGGGGCAGGGCCCCACCTATCTGAGAAAACCGCCGCGTTGGCGCTAAGCAGTCTATTTTTCCGCCGTGATATAACAGATCCAACCCGCCTCTGCTTGGCCCTCTTTGACGGCAACGAACTCGCCGTCCGGTTCGTCCTCCTCGTCGAAACCCTGCCAGTAGACGGTAACCCGGCTGAAGCCGGCCTCTTCGAGTAGTTCACGGATTTCCGGCAGGCTCCAGAGCCGCCAGTCGTAACTGAAGGCCCGCTCCATGCGGGAGCCGTCCTCGAAGTCGAAGTGGATGTGGCAGATCAGGTTGCCGCTGATCGGATCGTACTTCTCCTGCTCCCAGATATAGGTGAAGCGGATATCCCCCTCCTCGATCTCCCGCTCCTCCTCGATCTCCTTGTAGGAGTCGTAGCCGCCGTAGGCGTCCATGAAGAAGATGCCGTCCTCAGCCAGTTGGTTGCGCACCCGTTTGAAATAACGTTTCAGCTGCTTGCGCTCCTTGAAGAGCCAATAGCTGAAATTCATTGCCGAGATAATCTCCACCGGCTCCGTCTTCGTCGACAGCACATTCTCCTCCAGCAGGGTAATGCGCTTGCGTTCCGAGGGTTTGAGTGCGGCCAGCTGATGGGTACGGCCCCAGTCGAGCACAGAGCTGTCCAGATCGACGCCGATGGCGCGGTTGAACTTGCGTCGCCTCACCCATTCGCAGCAGACGTTGGCGGTGCCGCAAAAGTCCTCACGCAACACTCGGGCCCGTCGTCCACGCAGCTTTTTGAAAGTGTCGTCGACGAAGTCGATCTCCGCCTCCGCGCACTGTACGGAGAGTTCGTAGAGTTGATGACGGTCGGCGGTCTCAGCGAGAGGGGTGGATGATCTCTTTTTTCGTTTTCCCATGGTTCAGCTACTTTCACTCGACAAGGTATGGATGGAAGGCTGAACTATACTCCTTATTACAAAATCACGCATGAAGGAGGGTGACATGGGTATTGCAATCACGCTCAAAGAGTATCTGGAAGATCATGGACTCACCTACGAAGTGATCGATCATGTTCGCACTGACTCTGCATTGACCACCTCAGAGGCGGCCCACGTACCTGGGGACAGAATGGCAAAATCTGTCCTGCTGGGTGACAACAATTCCTACCTGCTGGCCGTGGTAGCGGCCACCTATCGGGTCAAACTCGAGGAAGTCAGCCGTCTCACAGGCCGGCGTTTTCGGCTGATCGAGGAAGACGAGGTCGAGTCGGCCTTCAGCGACTGTGAAATCGGCGCGATACCCCCTATGGGAGCACCCTACGGCATCGAGACCCTGGTCGATTCAAATCTGATGTCTCAACCCGACATCTACTGCGAATCGGGCGACCACAGCAAGCTGCTGCACATGAGCATCGACACCTTCCGCGCAGCGGAGGAAGAGGCCGTGGTAGCGCCGATCGGCCACCACCTCTGATTGCCGCATCCCAGGCAACGGATGATTTGCTTCCTGCCGGGAAGTGGTTTAACCTTGCGCCTCTTAAAATCCGGAGAGATGTCCGAGTGGCTGAAGGAGCACGCCTGGAAAGTGTGTATACGTTAATAGCGTATCGAGGGTTCGAATCCCTCTCTCTCCGCCATTTACGCAATTCTGCGAAATACCCCGCTGTAGTTCTCAGAAACCGACATGAACCCTATTGGGGTTTTAGCTAAGTGGCAGATTTATATGGGAATAACTGCGAGCGGGTTGTGGAATTTCAAGCGTACCTCGTGTCTGGCGTTTCTCTGGCAGATCTATTAGGAAAACTGTCCATACTACATCCTAGTCTCCCCACTGATCCCCAGAACCTGTATAGATTAAGAAGAGAGTTGTAAGGACATTGTGCGCCTTTTAGGCTACTCCAATAACGTCCCTTTGTCGCTTTCCCGGTACCCCATTGAGCGATAGCCAATACGGCGTTTCTCGAACATTCTCGCGAGCATCGGTATTTTGCTGTCTACGTAGTCCACGATTCTTACCTCTCGTTTACCGGGATGCAATCGATGCAGCCGTCCGGCATATTGTACGAGGGTACCTTTCCAGGACACCGGCAGAGCAAGGAACAGGGTGTCGAGCCGGGCGTCGTCGAAACCCTCACCTATATATCTTCCGGTTGCGAGAATCAGCCGTTCTTCATCCGCCGGAATGGAGGTGAGCTGCGCTTCGATTTTCCGCCGTTCCTTTGCCGATCGTCCTCCCCGCAGAACAACGATGTGCCGAACAAAGCCCTTCAGTCGGTCATACAACTCTTCCAGGTGCTCTTTGCGCTCCGTCAACAGGATGGGGGAGCGGCCTTCTTCCATAGCCATGAGTACATCATCGATGATCTGCTCGTTGCGCTGCTTATCAGCGACCAGCAGGCTATAGAGTTCCTGAATGGTGATGTCGCTCGCTTGCGAGGGAGGATTAAAAGTGGTCGTTTGGATAACGAGCCGATGATCGAAAGGGCGTTTTGCCAGCAACCTACGCGGATCGGTTCTGAATCGAACGGGTCCGATCTGCATATAGATGATGGGCTGGTGACCATCGCGGCGCTGGGGCGTGGCCGTCAAGCCGATCACATAGCGTGCCTTGACCTCGGAGAGAATGCGTTCGAATGAGATGGCAGGCAGGTGGTGACACTCGTCGATGATCACCTGCCCATACTTGGCAACGATATCATCCACCGAATCTTTGCGAGATAGGCTCTGGATCATGGCGACATCGATCTGTTTTGTCAGTTTGCGCTTGCCGCCGCCGACCTGGCCGATTGATTTAGCATCACGGCCGAGAAAGATCTCGATTTGCGATCGCCACTGCTCCAGCAGCGGTTGCCGGTGCACAAGGATTAGGGTGCTGCACTTGCGCTCGGCGATTAGATAAGTGCCGAGTACCGTCTTCCCGAAGCCGGGCGGCGCCACAGCCATGCCATTGTCGTGCTCAGCCAAGGCTGACACCGCTTGGTGCTGGGCTTCTGTCAGCTTACCGAGAAACGTAGCCTCGATCGACTCACCAGCGCATCTTAAATCTTCCAACTCAAGGTGGCTCTTGTGTTCCTCGAATACTAACCGCACGTCGTCCAAACACCCACGTGGCAGGCTGATGTATTTGTCGTGATCTTCGGCGCAGGAGATCACACGGGGCGTCAGTGCCGTGGAGAGTCGGAGACTTTGCTTTTTGTAAAACTCGGGGTTCTGGAATGCGGCCAGCCGTTTGATCTGATTGATCAAGGCTGACGGGAGGCCTACTTTTTCGATGTAAAGCCGCTGGGATAAAACACCATGAACCTCGTGTGGGATAGGCTCATTGATAGGGACCTGCTTCGGTTTTCGGGAAGGCGACTTCAGCCACGGGCGGGTATCCGTATCGTCTTCACCCGTGCTAGCGATCTGAAAGCCGGTCACCTGACCGCGTGTCGTGGCTTCCATGGCGATGATTTCCACCTTTTCCGCTGGAATCGGGACTAGCGATGACAAAAATGCCCATTGGTCTGGGAAAGGCTCTAGAGAGTCGTCCATAAATACGGTGTTTCCTTCCTGCCGCGGGTGGTACTGAAGCGGCAGTGCGATAAGATTGCCGAAGCCGCCATTGGGCAAGGTGTCCTGGTTCGGGAATAGTCGGTCATAGGAAGCCATGCTCAGCTGGTGTCGCCGCGCCATGGTTTCTGTGATCAGATAGCTGCCCATTTTCCTGGCCGTCGTGGCAGCAACCGGGTTGCTGAAGAAAAACCAGACATGTGCTCCGTTACCGGAACGGGAACGTTCAATGGCATAGGGAATATCCAGTCGCCGACAGGTATCGGTAAACGTTAAAACATCTTCCTGCCAACATGCTTTGTCGAAATCTGCTGCTAGGAAGTAACTGGTCTCGTCCGT
>JASFJY010000351.1:0-4519 GCA_050119415.1 Chromatiales bacterium
GTTGCTCGGATGCGGCTTTTTTTTGTGTCGCGTAACCCCGGCTTTCAGAGGCGAATGTAAAAAGACTCTTCTCCAAACAGAGCTTCACCTCATTGAGAAAGCAGGAGATCAGGGTGGAGCAGAAAGCCAGGTGCAAGCACCCTCGCCCTTAATTGCAATGATGTGCGCAACACCGCTAAGATCTATACGGATCAGGTGCCTATTGTTGACGGCTGCAGCAGTAGGGTCTGGGTAGGATAGGCAAATTCGATGCCCTCCTGTTCAAAGGCCTCGTTGATCCGCAGATTGATCGTCTGCTGAATGTCCATGTAGAGATTGTAGTCGGGATCGAGTACGTAATAGACAGTCTCGAAGATCAGGGCGTAGTCCCCGTATTTTGAAAAGTGGCAACGGTCGAAACGGGTCTTGTCCTGTTCCTCGATGGCTCTGCGCATGATCTGGGGAATCTTCTGCAACTGTTCGCGGCTGCTGTCGTAGGTCACGCCGATATTGAAGGCGACGCGCCGCTCGTACATGCGGCCATAGTTGCGCAACCGGCTCTTTAGTAGATCCGAGTTTGAGAACACCAGCTGTTCACCGGAGAGGCTGCGTATGCGTGTTGTCTTTAATCCCACATGCTCGATGCTGCCCATGTAGTCGTCGACGATGAGGAAGTCGCCGACCACGAAGGGCTTGTCGATGAGGATCGAGAGGGAGGCGAAGAGATCGCCGAGGATGTTCTGTACCGCCAACGCCACGGCGACACCGCCGACACCCAGGCCCGCGATCAACGCGGTGACGTTGTAACCCAGGTTGTCCAATGCCAGCAGCAACAGGGCCAGCCAAAGCAGGCCGCTGGCAAACATGCCGATGGCGTTCAGCGCGGTGACACCGGCGGGGTCCTTCTTCATCTGTCTCTGGCGATAGATCTCAAGAATGAACTTGAGCGTGCTACCGCCCCAGATACCGAATTGTATTAGCAGGGCGATGATCAGCACCTTGTCGAGCAGCTGCGCAACGCCTGCGGGCAATGCTGCGAAGAGAGTGCCGGCGTAGAGTGCGAGCAGGGCAAGCAACCACCATTGCGTCTTGTTGATGACGGTGAGAATGCCGTCGTCGATGGGTGTGTTGGTGCGCTTAGCCACGCGCTCCAGGCGACGGCAAAGCAGGCGAACAACCAGCTTCAGCAGCAGGAAGCTGATGATCGCCACCGTTATGGCGAACAGCCACATCTCGATCGGCTTGTCAGTCAGGTCCAGGTTCAATGTCTGTTTGAAAAAGGCCTTCATGCCATCGTTCATGCCGTCGGTCCCTCTGTAGTGCTCAGTGGTTAATTGCGATATTCTTCTGCTTTCTTTTTATCTAATGCAATGCGGAAGTCTTGCCATGTTGATCTGAAGCCGCATTGTCACTCGATCGCATCATGTGGGCAAGAGTGTACAAGTCAACCCAAGTGTTGCAAAAATTACTCAAGCTGCGCAACGGTTGAATATTGTAGAATCCGCAGTTGTAGGGAAGGTGATCAAAGGATATTGACCAATGACTGGACCAAAACCATTCTGCTTCGTACTCATGCCGTTTTCGCAGGAGTTCAACAATGTCTACACCTATGCGATCAAGGGGGCCTGTAACAACCTGGGTGTGTATTGTGAACGGGTCGATGAACAGGTCTATGAAGGCACGGTGTTGGAAAGAATATACAATCAGATTGCCAAATCGGATGTCATCGTAGGAGATATGACGGGTAGGAATCCGAATGTCTTCTACGAGATGGGCTACGCTCATGCGCTTGAAAAAAGGGCCGTCCTGCTGACCCGGGATGTAAATGACATTCCCTTTGACTTAAAGCACTTTCCCCATGTTATTTACAGTCACAACGATATTGCAGCGCTACAGGCGGAACTGGAAAAACGGCTGGCGATTGTGGCCTTTGCGGATGGTGATAAAAAGCGATCTGAGATTGGTTTGGAACTCTATTATAAGAATACAGCGCTCTCAAATGGTGTTGTGACTGTACACTATGATAATAAGAAAGATCCAACGGCTCACTTGTCGCTGCACAATAATTCAGCCATCACATATCTACCTGGAGATTTTGTCATAGGTATCGAAACTTCTTTCAATAGGTTTTGGAAGGACCGGAGGGCTATTGTACTTCCAAATGGCAGGGGGCTGGTTAGCATCAATGATTTTGACACGCTATTTCCCGATGCCTATCTAGGGCTAAACATAGGTTTTGGTTATTTAGACGATGAAGACAGTGACCCGTTTGATGTAATATTAAAAGTTTATACAGCTGCCGGTGCTCGTCAATTTTCACTCATTTTCCAAGCATCGTAATGGTGGCAAAGGGTCTGGTAGCGATATGTAAAAAGCCCTCTCTGCTGGAGAGGGCCTTGCCAGTGGCATTCCAAAGTGACCCGAGAGCCTTTAATGCATAACCTCGATACGCTTGGTCTCTTTCGCCGCCGTCTTCGGAATGATCACCTCGAGGACGCCGTCCTTACCGCTGGCCTGAATCGCACTTGCATCGGTGTTGTCAGGCAGTGAGAAGCGACGGTAGAAGACGCCATGGCTGCGCTCGATACGCTTGTAGTTCTCTCTCTGTTCGGTCTCTTCAAACCTGCGCTCGCCACGGATCGTCAGCACATCATTCTCCATAGTGACTTCGATATCTTCCGGTTTCACGCCGGGGATATCGGCCCGAATGACATACCGGGTATCTTCGTCCTTGATATCAACCGCGGGTACCCACTCGCCTCCTACGACACGAGAGGTATCTTCTTCTCTGAGCAGGAGCGGGTGGAACATACGGTCCATTTCTTGACGCCATTCATCCATCATGCGCCACGGATCGTAACGTGTGATGTTCATGATATACCTCCTACATTTCACCCTTTCCTACTCTAAATATGGACCCGATATGGCCGATTTTCAACTCTATAACGCGCTGTTTTTCAGCCAAATGATACCGCATAACAAATTGATATTACGGAAAAAATATCTCCCTGTGTGTTGCGGGCCGCCTGTCTGGTCCGCTGCTGACGCCGGTAGGGATTTGCGATTGAGCTGTAGGTCGAATTAGCGCAGCGTAACCCGACAACTGAAGTGGGCAACATGCACGCATGTCGGGTTGCGCTGCGCTAACCCGACCTGCAAGGTGCGGCTGAACACGACACATTTTGTTGCCGGGCTAATAGTTTCTTTTCCAAGCGACCGGGCACTTCCTTAGCCCCTTCCTGACTCGCTGAATGTTACAGAATCCATGACGAAGTATATTAGGCTCGCTTGCCCTTATTGGACCGGCTCCTCTTCCGGGGCTGTTTGCTTCGCTCTCTCCTGGTCGTGTTTAGGGCTTGTTTTCGTTGATTGCCCGTCCTTTTCGCGTCCGCGACGGTGACCTTACCCTTACCCGGCTGCCAGGCCGGCACCAGGTGACGTTTACCGTTGCCGATGAGGTCGCTGCGACCCATGCGGTTAAGGGCCTCCCGCAGCAGAGGCCAGTTGTCGGGATCGTGGTAGCGCAGGAAGGCCTTGTGCAGCCGCCGCTGTTTGAGTCCCCGTACGACGCTGACTCGAGCGCCGCTGCGCGAGACCTTGCGCAGGGGGTCGTGGCCGCTGTGGTACATGGCCGAGGCGATGGCCAGCGGTGTCGGCAGGAAGGCCTGCACCTGGTCGGGACGAAAGCCGTTGCGCTTCAGCCACAGCGCCAGGTTGAGCATGTCCTCATCGCGGGTGCCCGGATGGGCGGCGATGAAGTAGGGGATCAGATACTGCTCTTTGCCCGCTTCGGCGGAGTACTTGTCGAACAACTTCTTGAAGCGGTCGTAGCTGTCGATGCCCGGCTTCATCATCTTGCTCAGCGGGCCCGCCTCGGTGTGCTCCGGGGCGATCTTCAGATACCCCCCCACATGGTGGGTCACCAGCTCACGGATGTATTCCGGTGAGCGCACCGCCAGGTCGTAGCGCAGCCCGGAGGCGATGAAGACCCGCTTGATGCCGGGCAGCGACCGGGTACGGCGGTAGAGCCGGATCAGCGGTCGGTGGTCGGTGTTGAGGTTCTTGCAGATGTCGGGGTAGACGCAGGAGAGGCGGCGGCAGGCCGATTCGATCTTCTTATCCTTGCAGGCGAGCCGGTACATATTGGCGGTGGGGCCGCCCAGGTCGGAGATATGGCCGGTGAAGCCGGGCACCTGGTCGCGGATCGCCTCCACCTCGCGCACCACCGAATCCTCCGAGCGGCTCTGGATGATGCGCCCCTCGTGCTCGGTGATGGAGCAGAAGGTGCAGCCGCCGAAACAGCCGCGCATGATGTTGACCGAGAAGCGGATCATCTCCCAGGCCGGGTTGCGCGCCTCGCCGTAGGCCGGGTGAGGCTTGCGGGAGTAGGGCAGCTCGTAGACCCGGTCCAGTTCCTCGGTGGAGAGCGGAATCGGCGGCGGATTGAGCCAGACCTCCCGCTTGCCGTGGCGCTGCACCAGGGCGCGGGCATTGCCCGGATTGGTCTCCAGATGAAAGACCCGGGAGGCGTGGGCGTAGA
>JASFJY010000352.1:0-4517 GCA_050119415.1 Chromatiales bacterium
CGTAGTAGAGGGCGATCTGGAGACCGAGAACGACGCCGAGCGCATCCGCGCCAAGGGGGTTGCCGCCATCCAGATCACCACCGGCACCGCCTGCCATCTCGATGCCCACATGATTCACCAGGCCCTGCACGGGATGAAGCTCGATGAGCTGGATATCCTCTTTATCGAGAATGTGGGCAACCTGGTCTGTCCCGCCAGCTTCGACCTGGGACAACATCTCAACGTCACGCTGCTGTCGGTCACCGAGGGAGACGACAAACCATCGAAATACCCGGTCATCTTTCGTGCCGCTGATCACGTGCTGGTCACCAAATCGGACCTGCTGGCGGTACTCGACGACTTCGATCCCGACAACGCGGAAAAGGCCGTGCGACAACTCGCCGTGGAGGCGCCGGTCAGCCTGCTCTCGGCCAAGAGCGGCGACGGTATCGAGCAGTGGCTCGACTGGCTGGAAAGCCAGATCACACTCCAGGCACAACGCCGCAAGACGGGCGAGACAGTGACCCCCAAAGTCCAATCCGAAGGCCAGCACCTTCACGCTCATGGCTAATTACCGATGAGCCTCGACGCCAAAGGCTGGCTGCACAAGATCCGCGAACTGCCCCTGAACCGGCCGGTACGCATCATGAACGTCTGTGGCGGTCATGAGCGCGCCATCAGCCAGGCCGGTCTGCGTGGCGCGCTGCCGGCGGCGATCGAGCTGATTCCGGGCCCCGGCTGTCCGGTCTGTGTCTGCCCGGAGGAGGATATCTATCAGGCGATGCAGCTGTCCCTGCACGAACCGATCACCCTGGTCGCCTTCGGCGATATGTTGCGGGTGCCGGTCAATGCCCCCAAGGACGAACCCCGCTCCCTCGATCAGGCCCACGCCGCCGGCGCCGATATCCGACCCATCGCCTCCCCTATGGAGGCGCTGCAGATCGCCCTCGCCCATCCACAGCGGCAGGTAGTTTTCTTCGCCGCCGGTTTCGAAACCACCATCGCGCCGGTCGCCTCTCTGCTGGTACAAGGGGTACCGGACAACCTCAGCATCCTGCTCGCGGGACGCCTCACCTGGCCGGCGGTAGCCATGCTGCTCGATTCCGATAGGCCCGGTTTCGACGCCCTGGTGGCACCTGGTCATGTGGCCACGGTGATGGGACCGCAGGAGTGGCAGTTTGTGGTCGATAAGCACCAGATACCGGCCGCAGTGGCCGGCTTCACCCCCGAGAGCCTGCTGGCGGCCACCTACTCCGTGCTGCGGCAATGGCTCGATGGACGTCTGTTTCTCGACAACTGCTATCCCGAACTGGTGCGTCCCGGCGGCAATCCCAGCGCCACACAGCATCTGCGCCAGTCCATGCGCGTGGTCGATGCCAATTGGCGCGGTATCGGAATTATCCCCGGATCGGGCTATGCCCTCAGCCCCGATTATGCCCGCTGGGACGCACGTGTGCGCTTCCCCGACTACGACCGGCCGGAACGCAAGCGCTCTGGTGAGATGCCGCCCGGCTGTGACTGCGCCAAGGTGGTACTGGGTAAAATTTACCCCAACCAGTGCCGCCTCTACGGTGAAGCCTGCACCCCGAGACACCCTATTGGTCCCTGTATGGTGTCGGATGAAGGAGCCTGTCGTATCTGGTGGAGCGGCGGGATTCGAGAACGGGCATCGGCCTAACCCGAATGTTTCACCCGGTCGCTTAGAAAAATAAACTAACGGGCTACGCCTACAACCCCATCGTATTGGTTATGTCAGCGTAAAATCGCTTTCAAATACAACGAGTGTCAAAAATACCGTTCTTTTTTACTTAGCTATCTATCTCTTTGTTAATTCGTTTATTTTTAATCCATGATTCAGCGCTTACCCTGCAACCAAAACCCAAAATCAGAAATAGCTGTCTATAGTTATTAATAACTAAGAATAGTGAGTTTTTTCCTGGGTTTTGCGTATGAGCAGGTTGGGACAGCAGTTTATGCGGTGGGTCTCTGATTGGCTCACTAAAGAGGGACCTCTCCCCCACTCGCCCTTTTGCGATTTCAAACGACTCTGTTATGAGTTGCGTCCTGGCGACGTGCTGCTGGTGGAGGGGCGCAGTCGTGTCAGCAATGTCATCAAGCAGATCACGCAAAGCTCCTGGACCCACTCGGCTCTCTACATCGGCCGCATCTATGACATCCGCGATCCCCGTCTGCAACAACGGGTGAGGATGGCCTATCAGGGCGATCTCAATGAACAACTGCTGGTGGAAGCACTGCTGGGTCAGGGCACCATTATCGTACCGATCTCGAAATACCGCCGCGACCACATTCGCATCTGCCGCCCCACCGGGCTGGAGCCGGAGGACGCCCAGCAGGTAGTGACGCATGCCTTGAGTCACCTCGGCCTGGAGTACGACATGCGCCACATGCTCGATCTGGCGCGCTTCTTCTTCCCCTGGGCCGTTCTGCCCCGTCGCTGGCGTTCCAGCCTGTTTGAACACAATGCGGGCATGCCCACGCGCACCGTCTGCTCCTCCTTGATCGCCTCCGCCTTCAACAGTGTCAATTTTCCCATTCTCCCCTTTATCGACAGGGAGGGCGACGGGAGTGTACGCTTTTTCAAGCGCAATCCGCGTTTTTTCACACCCAAGGATTTCGACTACTCACCCTACTTCGACATTATCAAATATCCCTACCTGGGATTGGATGAGTTGAGTGTTTACCGTCGTCTGCCCTGGTCCGACGAAGAGATCCTCTATAACGACGACGTGCGCGGCTTCACCGCAAACCGCGGCCTGGAGGGCGAACGGCCCGCCCCTGGCAAAATGTTCCGCATCATTACCAGAAAAAACAAGAAAGCAGCAGAGAAGAAAGCCCAGGAAACCTACTCAATCACCGATGCACCCGACGGCACAGGAGGCTGATCCATGAATATGCTCGGCATCGTTCTTATCCTCATTACACTCTGGGGATTGGCCTACGGCGCCGCACACGCCATCGTCTGGATTCTGGTACCGCCCGTGTTGCTGCTGAGCCTGCAACTGGCCGGTCTGCTCAGCCTCCCTCTGGCCGCACCGCTCTGGCTGGCCTATGCGGTCGCCCTGCTGCTCTATGCCAAGCCCGACCTGCGTCGACAGCAGATCACCCACCCTCTGCTGAGGGCTTTCCGCAAGGTCATGCCCACCATGTCGGAGACCGAGAAAGCGGCCCTCAATGCCGGCAATGTCTGGTGGGACGGTGAACTCTTCTCCGGCCAACCCAACTGGCATCAACTGCTGTCGCAACCCGCCTGCCACCTGAGTGAACGTGAACAGGCCTTTCTCGACGGGCCGGTACAGACACTCTGCGACCAGCTCGACGACTGGCATATCACCCACCAAGTGCAGGACCTGCCTCTGGAAATCTGGCGTTTCCTCAAACAGAACGGTTTCTTCGGCATGATCATCCCCGTCAGCGCGGGAGGGCTTGGTTTCTCCGCCTATGCCCACTCCCAGGTGGTGATGAAGATCGCCAGCCGCAGTATCACCGTCGCGGTCACGGTGATGGTTCCCAACTCCCTGGGCCCAGCCAAGTTGTTGCTCCACTATGGTACCGATGAGCAGAAGGCCCGCTATTTGAATCGCCTCGCCAGCGGCGAGGAGATCCCCTGCTTCGCCCTCACCGGTCCGCAGGCCGGCAGCGACGCTGGTTCGATACCCGATCTCGGTATCGTTACCCAGGGCGAGTTCGAGGGTAAGGAGATCTTGGGCATCCGACTCAATTTCGACAAGCGCTACATCACCCTCGCCCCGGTGGCAAGTCTGATCGGCCTCGCCTTCAAACTGCAGGATCCGCAACACCTGCTCGGCGACAATGCCGAACTCGGCATCACGGTCGCCCTGATTCCCCGGGAGACAGCCGGCATCACCATCGGGCAGCGCCATATGCCCTTGAACATCCCATTCCAGAACGGCCCAGTCAGCGGACAAGATGTCTTTATTCCTCTCGACTGGGTGATCGGCGGCCGGGCCGGCGTGGGAAAGGGCTGGCTCATGCTGGTGGAGTGCCTCTCGGAGGGACGCGGCATCTCCCTGCCCGCCCTGGCCACCGGCGCCGGCAAGCTCGCCAGTCGTTATACCGGGGCCTATGCGGCGGTGCGCAAGCAGTTCAACCGGGCCATCGGCGAATTCGAGGGGGTAGAGGAGGCGCTGGCCCGAATCGGCGGCCTCACCTATCAGATGGACGCCGCCCGCCGCCTGACCCTGAGCGCCCTGGATAACGGCGAAAACCCGTCAGTCATCTCCGCTATCATCAAATACCACCTGACCGAGCGCTATCGCCAGGTGATCAATGACGCTATGGATGTACAGGGCGGCAGCGGTATCTGTCTAGGCCCGGACAATCTTATCGGCCGCGCCTACCAGAGCCTACCTATCGCCATCACCGTGGAGGGGGCCAACATCCTCACCCGCAGCATGATCATCTTCGGCCAGGGGGCGATCCGTTGCCATCCCTATGTGTTGAAGGAGTTTCAGGCGGTGGAGCAGGACGACAACGAAACGGCCCTACGCATCTTCGAC
>JASFJY010000353.1:0-4516 GCA_050119415.1 Chromatiales bacterium
AGCCGGACAGCTGCAACCGGTGATCATCAAACAGCTGGCCGATATTCGTGCGAGAAATCGGGACAATCCAACCATGCGTCCCTTTACTTCACCGCAGTTGCTGGGCGGGGCGCAGGAGATCGCCGACGTGGCCGCTTACATCTCCCGGTTGCCGATGACGCCCCACAACGGTGTCGGTCCCGGTCTTGATCTGGTATGGGGTGAGCAGCTCTACAAAGACAACTGCACCGAGTGCCATGGCGAGATGGGCGAGGGTAATCTCGAAGATCATATCCCGGCCATTTATGGACAGCACTACCGCTATCTGTTGCGCCAGTTCGAATGGATCAAGATGGAGCGCCGTCGCAATGCCGATAAGAAGATGGTGAAGCAGATCCACAACTTCACCCACCGCGATATCCGCGCGGTGCTCGACTATGTATCGCGTATCAAACCGCCCGCCGAGAAGCTGGCGCAGGATGGCTGGACCAATCCCGATTTTCCCAAGTACGCCCGTCCGCTGGATCTCCACTCCGGAGCCGGCTATGCCATCGATCAGCGTCCCGACAGGCCGCCTCGGTCCGAGTGAGGATTTCCAACGATCAATAAAAAAAGCGGGGCATTGCCCCGCTTTTTATTTGGCTTGGCCATTCCCTGGTGGGCTGCCGGACTACATGAAAATATCGTTGGTGATATTGATAAACCAGCTGTGGGCGTAGGCGACTTCGCGCGCACGCATTTCGGGGGTGGCGTCGGTCGGCGTCAGACCGCCGGAGACGGAGGTGATCTTTGAGCCGTCTTCGGCCAGCCGGTAGACCGCGGCCACCGAGATACCCCAATCCTTGCCGACGATGGAGTAGCAGGTGTTGACGTAGGAGGGCGTGCCGGGCTCCTGGCCGTTGAGCAGGGCCGCCACGCTGGCCGCGCAGACCTTTGCCTCGGAGTTGGCCGCGTAGCCGGACTTGGGCATGCCCGTGGCGATGGAGGCGTCACCGATCACATGGATATTCTTGTGCAGGGTGGACTCGAAGGTGTGTAGGTTGATGGGGCACCAGCCGCTGTCGTCGGTCAGGCCGGCGGCGAAGGCGATCTTGCCCGCTTTCTGCGCCGGGATGAGGTTCAGCACGTCGGCCTTTATGGTGTCCTCGAAGCCGGTGGTTACCGAGCGGCTGCCGGCGTCGACCTTGACTACGGCGTTGTCGTTGGAACCCTGGGCGCTGCCGCGCCACTCGATCATGCTATTGTCGGTCTCGTAGCCGTAGAGCGCCTTCCAGCCCTGCACAAAGAGTCCCTGCTTGGAGAACTTCGGCTTGGCGTCGAGAATGAGGATCTTCGACTTCGGTTTCTGCTGCTTAAGATAGTGGGCGATCTGGGAGGCTCGCTCGTAGGGTCCGGGCGGGCAGCGAAAGGGATTCGGCGGCGGCGCTATGACCACGGTGCCGCCATCCTTCATGGCCTCGAGCTGCTTGCGCAGGGTGACGGTCTGGGAGCCCGCCTTCCAGGCGTGCGGTATATCCTCGGCCACCTTGTCGTCGTAGCCCTCGATGGTCTCCCACTTGAAGTCGATGCCGGGAGCGACGATGCAACGGTCGTAGCTGAAGCTTTTACCGCCAGCGGTCTTCACCGTCTTGGCGCCGGCGTCGATGGCGGTGACCACGTCATGGACCACGTTGACACCATGCTTGGCCAGACCGCTGTAGCCGAACTTGATGGAGTCGATGCTGCGCTCGCCGCCCAGCACCTCGTTCGACATGTAACAGGTGTAGTAGTCCTTGTTGGACTCGATCAGGGTGACCTCGATGGTCGGATCGGCCAGGCGCAGATATTTGGCCGCCGTCGCGCCGCCGGTACCACCGCCGATGACCACCACCTTCTTTGACGCGCCAAGTGCGATGTAGGGGGTGCCGATCATGCCGACGGCTGTAGCCACACCTGCTCCTTTAACAAAACTTCTTCGGGTAATCTTCATGTCTCTCGTTCCCCCTTACTGGTTCCAGGTGCCACGGGCGTAGAAGTTGAGCAGCGCGTCGAAACCGGCGTCGCCCTCTTTCTTCATCAGCTGGTTGACCTTCTTTTTCATCTTCTTGGTCATCTCACGATCGCCCGCCTTGAAGTCGGTCAGGGTATAGTGCAGGTAGGGTGTCAGCTGCCCCAACAGGATACCGGAGTCGTCTTCCGCCGAAGAGCCGCCATCGGCATGACACTTCTCACAGTACTTGTCATGCAGTTTCTCACCCTTGTTTGCCAGGGCTTTGTCGAAGGGCTGCTCGGCCTTGACGAAGGGTTGCTTGCTGAAGTATTCGCCCATGGCCTTGATCTCGTCTTCGCTGTAGCCCTCGGCGATGCGGCCCATGATGGTGGAGGGAACCTCCCCACTCTTGAAGCCCTGCATGATCTCTTCGAAATAGACCGCGGAGATACCGCTGATGGAGGGAGAGGCCGGCCCGGCACTGGCACCATTGGTACCATGGCAACCGGCACAGGTGTTGGCCAGCATGCTGACACCGGCGCCCATCATCAAGGGCTTTTCCTCAGCAGCCAAGGCTGCGGCCGAGGCACTCAGAGCCAGTGTGCCTATCAGAGCCTTTTGTAGTTTTGTGTACGCCATGTTACCTCCTCTGGAACTTAAACAGGCTTACATTGAAATGGCGGGTCATTGCATCCATCCGCCATGGTTAGCGGAGCAGTTAAATGGACTGTTCCTTTTGCATTCGCCCTGATGGAGCCTCTCCTCAGTCTCTAGGAGATTCTTCTTGGCGGTTTCCATACGCTCCACCCGGGCAGTGCTCTCTTGTTTACCTCGTCATAGATTCTGTACCATTCAGCGAGTCTGCAAGGGGCTAGCCGCGCCTTGATCTGGCGTATTGGGGCGGCTCTGAATGGTATAGAACCTATGACGAGGTACATGGGTTATTTCAGTAGACTCAACACCTTCTTCTGATGTTTTTTCTCGGCGATGTCGGCCGCTGTGCGGCCGTCACTGTCTTTGTCCGTTTTTCGCGCGCCGTGCTCCAGCAGCTGCTGCACCACCTCCTCGGCGCCGTTGCGTGCCGCTTCCATCAGCGGTGTGATGCCGTCCAAGTCGGCCAGGTTGACGTCGGCGCCGGCATTGATCAGCCGCTTGGCGCTCTCGAGTTTGCCCTGGCTGATTGCCCAGACCAGAGCGGTGGCGCCATCACTGTCTTGAATGTTGATGTCGGCCCCCTGTTTGATGAGTGTTTCGAGGGGCTTCAGTTGTCCCTGATCGGCGGCCAGAATCAATGCCGTGGTGCCGTTTTTGTCTTTGCTGTTGACAGGAGCGCCGTGTTTTAACAACAGTGCGACTGTGTTTGTGTGTCCCTTCTCCGCGGCCATCATCAGGGCGTTGCGGCCATGCTTGTCGGAGGCGTTGGGATCGGCGCCCTTGAACAGTAGCTGCTCTACCATATCGGTGATGCCGTAGCGCGAAGCGATCATCAAGGCGTCCCAGCCGGCCCGCGTGCGATCATGCAGATGGGCGCCGCGTTCCAACAGCATGGCGGTGAGGGCCGGATGTCCGTTCTCCGCGGCAAAGGTCAATGCCGTACAACCGGCGACCGTGCGGGCGTTGACATCGGCGCCCCGTTCCAACAAGACCACCACGGTGTCGAAGTTGTCGTTCTCCACCGCCATCATCAGGGCATTCTTACCAAATTTGTTGGCGCTGTTCGGATCGACCCCCTGGTCGAGGTACTGCTCAACCGTCTCCACATCACCGATGCTGGCGGCAAGGCGCAGTTGTTTCTCGAGCTCTTTGTCAGCGCCGTAGAGGGCGGTGCTGAACAACAGCAGGAGGGCCGGTATGAGTCTGATTGTCGTCATTAGGTATCCCTAATTGAAGTTAACCATTGAGTCGCAACCTCGGCGGTGGGCGGTCATCAACCTCAGGGTTCCTCGGGTTCGTCCGGCTCTTCATGGGCGATGCCGGCGTGGCAATCGATACAGGCATCTCCTTCATCCATCGCCCGCGGATGGCGTTTGCGTGCGCTGCGGCCCTGTTCACTCAGATCCATGTTGGCGAATTCATGGCAGGTACGGCACTCGCGGGAGTTCGATGCACGCATCTTCTGCCACACCCGGTTGGCCATGTCCCAGCGGTGCGCCTCATATTTCTCTCGGGTGTCGATGGTTCCCATGATCTCGTGATAGACATCCTTGGCGGCGATGATCTTGGCCCACATTTTAGGGAAGAAGGGCTTGGGGACATGACAGTCGGAGCAGGTGGCCTGGACACCGGAGGCGTTCTTGTAGTGGAGCGACTCCTTGTACTCCTCGAAGTTGATTTTCATGGAGTGGCAAGAGGTGCAGAACTCCATCTCGTTGGTGTAGGCCATGCCCATGTTGAAGAGGCCGGCGAATACGATACCGACAACAAAGACGATGAATGCTACAAGAATAGATATCTTGCCTGTGGAACGACGTAACTCGCCCTGGGTGAACATGATCTCCATCCTCAGACTCTACGGAACGGTCCGGCTCCGTAGAGACACTGTTATTTGTGTAGCCTGCTAGCTTCCTT
>JASFJY010000354.1:0-4506 GCA_050119415.1 Chromatiales bacterium
CCTGCGCGGTGATGGGAATGGCGATGGTAAAGCTGACCGCCAGTACGACAGTGCCGAGGAGATAACGCAGCAGATCGGAGCCGAGGGGCATGAGTATCCAGGCGCTGGTGGAGTAGCTAAGGATGAAACCCAGCAGCGCGATGATGCTGATGACCAACGTCAGGGGGACGCCGGTGAGGCCCAGCGTATGTAGCAGTCCGATAAAGCCCGGCATCTCGGCATCGAGATCCATATCGACATCGAACACATCGTCGCCGGTGTCGTTGGGGAAGATGTCGATGTCGAACATGCCGAGAATGGCGAAGATCCAGAATACCAGCATGATGCCCAGCACAATGGTGTATATGCTGGTGGGATAACTGCTGATAACTTCGGTAAAGGCGTCCACTGACTGCTCCCTATATCACACTGCCGTTGGTCGGCGGCTCTCGTTTATTGGCCACCGGCTCGCGATGGGCCGGTGGCTGTCTCTGTTACGTTCCTGTTACGGCTCTGTCTCTGTTACGGCTCTGAGTCAAACTGGGAATGCGAGCTGACCGTTTCTTGACTATTTGTTTCGCAGGCCCAGGGCAAAATCCCTGATCTCCCCGATGATCTTCGTCTTGATGGCCAGGCGCTCGCTCGGCTTCAGGCCATATTTCGCCGCCAGCTCCTGGTAGTCTTGCTCCTTCAACGACATGGTCAGCCTCGGTCGGACCCGCTTCGCCGTCACCTCCAGCCCGAGGATGAGGCGTATCATGTCGGATGCTGTGACTCCCTTTTCGTAGGCTTGCCTCTTGATTGTGTCGATGATCTCGTTATCTACGTCGAAGGCAACCTGAGTGGCGCGGATCGCCTTGTCGGACTCCGACCAGCGTTTGGGTTTGGCCTTTTGCTTCTCACTCATGAATCGGCGTTGGTGTACATCGGGGCTCCTACCCCTGAGGTTATGAGTCGGACGAGCCCTGCCGCTTGGCTTTGAGTCTGGCCATGACCTGCTTCTGCCGGTCCTCGTTGTTACCGACGCCGGCCGCCTTGAGCTTATCCTCAAGGGTGGCGCCGCTTAGCTCTGCTCTTAGCGACTCGGCGGCGCTCATACGATCGGACTGATCTTGCTGGCGTTGCTTGATACGCTCCAGCGACTCCTTGGCGGCCACCATCTTCGAGCTGCCGCCATCCATGTGCTGGCTGATGGAAACGGTCGCCTTCTGCACGTTTTCGGTCGTCTTGACCATGGCGATTTCCCTTTCGTGCTCGCGTATCTTGGCGTGGGTCTGCTTGATCATCTCCTTGACCTTGGCCACATGTTCCGTGAAGCGGGCCTTGGCCTGTTGCTGGTTCTTCAGTTCCGCTTCTAGCTCGGCGATCTTGCCTGCAACCTCGGTGGCCAGGGATTCATCGCCTTTTTCCAGTAGTTGGAGAGCCTTTTTTTCATAATCGGAGATCTCTTTCTCGAGACGTTCAATTTCTCTGCCGGCCTGCATCTCTTTGGCCATGACACCCGTCAGATCGTCTTCGGCCTGCTTGATGGCCGCTTTGGCGTCCTCGATCTCCTGTTCGTAGATGCGAATGCCTTGGCTGTCGAGAATCGCCTCTCCGATCTCACGGCTTCCACCGCGAATGGCCATGATCAACTTTTTGAAGAATTCCATTGTCTGCTCCTGTGGGGATCGTCGGTTAGTTGAGGTATTCGCTCATGGCGTCAAGGGCATCGAGTGCGTTATCACTCAGGACGGTCAATTCCTTAATAATGCTGCTGGCGGATGAGTCCAGGTCGAGGGCACCGAAGATGGCATACCATTTACCAATTCTGCCAAATGAAGAGAGCGGCATCGGGATGTTCATGTCGAGCATGCTTTCCAACATCTGAGAGCGTTTTTCGGCGATGACTTCCTCGTCTTTCCACAGATAGCAGATACAGATCATCTGGCTGTCGGACTGGGTGAGATAGATGGGGAACTCCTCACGCTCTTTGAAGGTCACCTGGACGACTTCGACCTCGCCAGGTATCGGGTTGAACTCGTAATCCATTCCGTTCATGGTGCCGGTGTCGGACATCTGAAGTACCGATTCCAATTTTTTTAATAAGCTGTTCATCGGGTGTGATCTCCATTCGAACTACGCTGAAAAAGATACCCGACATGACATAATATGTCAACGCGCTCATTTTGCCGAAGAAGTGAATGGTCGGAATCCTTGATACGGATTGAAGCCTGTGCCAGATAGCATGATCGTTGGATATGCACGGGTTCAAAAGGGATTGACCTCACTCGATCAGAGTGAAAAAAACGCCGGTCATTTGACCGGCGTCGTGCATGGGTGGATCAACGAAAGAGGGTCAGGAAGCAGCCGGCTCCATGGCTTCCTGAGTCTCTATATGGCCTATGAGTCTGTCATCCTGACGCAACGAGTGCTCGATGATCTGTTCGCCGGACATGGCCTTGGGTTGGATCCCTGTCTCTTTGAGGGTGTCGTAGCTCTCGAAGAAGCGTTTCCAGGTGATCTTGCGGACTTTGTATTTGCCCCGGATCTCGGGATTGTTGCTCTCCAGGAAGAGCCGGTCGATCTGTTTCCACTCCTGATAGCGCTCAGGGTTCTCCATGCCCAACTTGTCGAGCAGCTTTTGGGAGTCCACATGGCTCAGACCATTGACGAGCCGTCCCTGCATGAAGAGCAGACCCTGGCGTACCGTGGTGGTGGGGGGACGGTTGCGCCACTCCTCCACCTTTTTCGGATCGCCGAAGAGTTCACGAATCAGACAGTGGGCCATGGTCTGATTCATCTTATAGGAGTAGGGGATGTTGAAGTGCTTGAGGATGTCCACCTGGCGACCGTCGGGTGGCGAGAAGAGGCCGAGCACGTTCATCACCTGCCCCTTGGTAAGTTTGCGTTGCAGGTAGATACCCCGTTCATCAAGTTCGCGTAGCTGTGTTTCGGTGGCGGGTTCGTTCTGCCAGGCCTTTTCGGACTGGGCCGGCAGGTTGAGGGCCTGCTCGAGCTGCTCCTTGAAATCGTCCGCACTGACCTTTCTGTTCGAATCAGCATCAGTCTGTACATTTTTATAAATCAGTAAGAGCGCTGCCAGACCCAGCGCAACGACGAAACTAAAGATTTCCATAGATTTCTCCCTGTCTGTTGTTCTAGTCCTAATGCTTCGCCCGGTGACTTAGAAAAGAAACTGACTTGCGGCATTTTCTTGCTATTGATTCAATCGCAAATCCGCATCTGAACGACAACCTGGGCGCGATCATCGCGTTCCCGGGTGAAACATTCTAGGGGATTGAGTTTAGTGTACTTTCGCTAGGGAGTTGAGAACCATTACCCATAATGGGGTATAATCTAACGTTCGGGAATTAAAGGAATTTTTAGACAACAAAGGAGTCATGGTGGGGCCTTGCCCCACACATTTGCATCTTGACGAATTCGCGATGCGTTAACCCGACCTACATCTGAGCAAGAAACTGCTTGATCCGCTCCACCCCTCGGAGAGCTTCTGCGCATCAAAGTGAAAAGCGCACGTAATAGCCCGTTATTGATCATTGAGCCAATACCGCGGCTGGACGGCGAGATCGGTGCGAGGGCGCGTTCAGCGTAGCCCGGTTACACTTTGTACTTCGCTAATATTCCAGTATTAACAAGAAAAATCCTAAGTTGGTTTATTTTCTAAGCGATCGGGTGAAACATGCGGGTTCCAGCGGCTCCATTTTTCTCAACGGACGGGAGTATAGCGATCCGGTTCGAAGGTGAGGGTGGCGAAGAGATCATCCAGGGTCTCTTCGCGGCGGATCAACTCCACACTGCCATCCTCCCGCAGCAACAACTCCTTAGGCCGTACCTTGCCGTTATAGTTGAAGCCCATGGAGTGGCCGTGGGCGCCGCTGTCGTGGATGTAGAGGATATCGTTGTCCTCGATCTTCGGCAGCGATCGCTGGATGGCGAACTTGTCGTTGTTCTCGCACAAAGAGCCGACCACGTCGACCGTTTCGCCCCCGCCTTCTTTGCCCGCCACTGAGATGTGGTGATAAGCGCCGTACATACCGGGGCGCATCAGCGACGACATACAGGCGTCGACCCCCACATAGGTGCGGTAGATCTCCTTGCGGTTGATGGCGGAGGTGACCAGTACGCCGTGGGGGCCGGTCATATAGCGGCCGCTCTCCACGTAGAGCTTGGGCATATAGCCGTGCTGCTTTTTGAACAACTGGAACAGCTTGCCGATCTCGCGTCCCATGCTGGCGATGTCGAGGGGTTTTTCGCCGGGGCGGTAAGGGATGCCGAGGCCGCCGCCGATGTTGATGAACTCGAAGGTGATACCGAGTTCATGGGAGATCCACTCGACCCGCTCCAGCAGCATGCGCGCCGTCTCTACCATATAGGCATGGTTGAGTTCGTTGGAAGCGAGCATGGTGTGCAGACCGAAGCGCTTGGCACCACGGGCCTGAGCGTTCTTATAGGCATCCAGCAGCTGGTCGTGAGCGACGCCGTATTTCGCCTCTATGGGATTACCGATAATGCTGTTGCCGGTGC
>JASFJY010000355.1:0-4504 GCA_050119415.1 Chromatiales bacterium
GGTATGATCTCATTAGAAACCATAGGTTATTACACAGAAGAGAGAGACAGTCAAAAATACCCGGCGCCATTTAATTATTTCTACCCTGATACAGGTAATTTTGTGGCTTTTGTGGGTAACTTGCAGTCTCGCGCGTTCGTTACTTCTTCAATATCGCTTTTTCGTCAAAACAGTAGTGTCCCTTCAGAAGGGGTTGCTTCACCTGGTTTTGTGCCGGGAGTCAGTTGGTCGGATCATTGGTCGTTCTGGGTGTCTGGGCATGATGCCATCATGGTTACAGATACTGCGTTGTATCGCTATGAGCATTACCATAAAAGTACAGACACACCAGATAAATTGAATTACCAGCAGTATGCTAAAGTGGTTTACGGTTTGTGTAAGATGGTAGAAGGGCTGTTGGATGATGGTTTTTAACTGATAACGTTGAATAAGTGGCGATTGTGACAGGTTGTTGAAAATCGCTTCCGGCATTTCTGTTGGTGTTCAGTTGTTTTCAGGCGAGCAAGGCAGCACGTAGGTCGGGGTGGCGCAGCGTAACCCGACCTACGTCTATTGCTGGGCGGTACATGTAGGCGCCGTTTACGGACCGAAGGATAGACTCAATCACCGATCCGCATCTGATCGATGGCGCCGGCAAAACCATCCCTCGCGTTCACGGATGATACATTCCGCTTAAGGATTGCGTACTTATTGATGGCTGACACGAGCAAAGCCCGCATATACAACAGCCACTATGGCCATGGTCCAGACAACCACGGGCCCGGTCGGCAGGTCTGACAGGGCCGATGTCAGCAAGCCGAGCAGATAACCGGCCAAACCCACGGCATAGGCAGTCGGCAAGCCACCCTGTCCCCTTGTCGCCAGAGCGGGAATGATCAGGCTGGCGAAGACCAGGTAGACGCCCACTAACTGCACGGAGGTTGTTACGCTCAATGCGAACAGCGCATAAAACAGCGTCGGGTTGTTTACCGCATTGCCTTTGAACCACAGGCCCAGAATCACCAGCGATAGAGCGACGGGTAACCACAGATCGTCATAGTTGACCCAGAGTAACTGTCCGGCCAGCAGGTCTTTGAGGCGTTCACCACCATGGGGGTCATGCGCCAGCAGCAGCAAAGCCGCGGTAATGGCCAGGACAAAGACGACACCGATCAAGGCCTCCAGGATATCGGTCCAGTACCGTTCAGCCCAGCGCAGTCCCATGGATCCGCCGAGGGCGGCGAGGAAGGCGGCAAGCTGCACGGACCAACCCGGCGGCTGCTCGTACATGACGTGGACCAGGATGACGCCGAGTCCGGCCAGTTGGGCCACCGCAAGGTCGATGAAGATGATGCCGCGGGCGAGGACCTCTCTTCCCAACGGCACGTGGGTGCTGAGCACAACCGCCCCTGCGATCAGGGGCGGTCCCAGCAGCATGAGATCGGTGGGGCTCACATTTGTCCCTTCGCCGTAAGTCGGCGGACGATTTCGTCGAAGAATTCAAACAGGTCGTCGCTGTTCGGTACCGCCCCCATGGTTTGCGGCAGGATGACGACAGGCGTACCTGTCTGCTCATGCAGCCATGCGGACGGTTTGTCGTAATTCAACGGCGAGATAAGGATCAGGTCCGCCTTCTGCTGTTTCAGCTCCGCGAGATGCGCCAGTGTGGGCGGAATACCGGGTTTCGGCTCCAGCGAACCGACCCGCGTCATCCCCAGCCAATCCAGCAGATAGATCCACTCCCGGTGATGGACGATCACCCGCTTGCCTTGTAATAAGGCGGCCTGCGACTGCCATTGCGCCGTAGCCGCCCGCCAGCGCTCGGTGAACTGCTGCAAGCGCCTCTGGTAGTCGGCCTGATTGGCCGAATCGATGAGCTGAAACCTCGCTGACAGGGCCTTTGCTACATTGGATATGCGACGTGGGTCGAGCTGGATGTGTGGATTGCCTTCGCCATGGACATCGCCTTCGGCACGGTCGAGTTTGTCGGGTTTATCCAACAGCTCGACCTGCTGCGTCGCCTCGAAATAGCCCGGTCTGCCGGTCAATACCTTGGGATTGCGCGCGCGTCGCTGCAGCATCGGCAGCCAGCCGGTTTCCAACTCGGCGCCCGTGCAGACCGCCAGATCCGCTGAGCGGAGTTTGGCGATCAGTGATGGCCGGGCCTGAACATGGTGTGGATCCTGGCCCGCGTGGGTGGCGGCGAACACCTCTGCGTTGTCGCCGGCCAGTTCCCGGGTCAATGCGGCCCATTCGGGTTCACAGGCAAACACCCTCAACTCAGCATGCGCGGCGCCGGCAAGCGATAAGGTGAGTGTTGCCCAAAGCAGTCGTTTACATAAACCTTGCATGATTACACCCCTGTGCCGCGCTCAGTACTGGTGGGCGCCATGCGCCCCCAAGGTCATGATGTACTGGAGCAACGCCTGGTTGTCGCTCTCTTCACGGGAATCGTCTCTGGCGTACTGCAGACGCAGGCGACTGAATTCACTCGGCGACCAATCGACCATGGCCGCCCAGCGATGGGGGTCATGATCGCTGCTTTGGTAGCCCGACTCCTCGAAGATATCGTCGTCGGCCTCGCCGGTGGTATTGCTGATCATGCTCAGGTCGTTATCGGCCGTTAAGCGGTCATAGCGCAGCCCCGCCCGCCATTGCCGGGTGAACTGGAATACGCCCTGCAGATACCAGCCATCCTGTTCGCCATCGTAGTTGAGCAGTACATCACCGGCATCCTCGGACAGAGCGACTTGACCATCCTCATCGCGCAGGAAGTACTCGGCTTGCAAGATCAAGGCGCGCTCTGCGCGCAAGGCCGTTTTCCAAACAGCGTCGAGCACGGTCAGCTCGGAGTCGCCGCTGAAGACAGGCCCCTCGCCGTCATGTTCGTGGTCATGTGCATGACCGCCGGCCGATCGTTCGGCGGCATCGACGTCCAGGCGGGAGATACCCAGCTGCCAACTGTTGTTGGGTCCGATATCGCCGCCGACCTTTGCGAAGAGGTTGAGAACCTCGCCGAAATCATCGTCGTAGCCGCCGCCGGGGTAGCTGTCACCACGCAGCGCCTCTGCGCCAAGTTCGACAAACAGTGCGTCGGTGGGCGCAATCCAGCTGGCGCGGATACCGTCGTCACGATACTGTTTGCCGAGAAACGCCTGGTAGGCCAAGGGTGCATCGGCAAAGTCCCAGGCATGGGTGTGATGTTGGTTCAGATAGCCGACGGCCGAGTAGAAGCGGCCGAAACGCAGTCCCAGCCCCCCCGGCAGGGAGAGGGTATCGACAAAGGCCTCCTCCACATCGACTTCGATCTCGCCTTCATGGGTGTGCAAACCCAGGGTGGCCTGTCCATAGAACAGGTTGTCCACATTGGCCGAGGCGGTCAGCTCCGTCTCCCACATCGCCAGGCCTTCGTCGTGCAATCCGGCCTCGCCGCCAAGCGGCATGCCTTCAAAGTGGAAGTGTTCGGGATCTTCGGAATAGTTCACGTAACCACCCTGCAGCACCAGGCTGATGGCGGGATTGAAGCTGTTGTCGCCGGTGCGAGGTTTGGTCTGGACTTTTTCCTCGACAGCCGCGGCTTTACCTTCTGCGCTCTGTGCCTTTTCCTCGGCCTGTCGGATGCGCTCCTGCAATTGTTGGATCTGTTGCTCATGCTGCTGTTGCATCTGCTGAATCATCTGTTTCAATTCTTCGATATCGGCAGAATCCGCGGCGAATAAGTTCATAGGAGCACCCAGGGCGAGTGCCATTGCTGTGCATATTAATCTTTTGTTCATTTTAGTTTCTCCGATACAAGTTAGTTGTATCGCCATCCTATGCGGCAGATTGGATCAATGGATTTCTACGATCGTAGAGAACGCAGGAGGGGCGCGGCCTGTAAAAGCAATGAAAGGAAAGGCTGCGACAAAAGGGTAGCTGTTTTCGACCGGTGCAGAGCAGCGGCGACTGTCATACGAGATGGTAATTGTTGCGGTATCGCCGGCATGTAATTCCGCGCTCAAGATGCAAAGCGCACATACCTCTCCGGCATGCTGGCCATCGCCCAAATCCGTTAGGTGCTCCAGCCCATGCAATTGCGCGACTAACTGAGCGAGCGTTAACAGCAGGGCGAACACAAGGATTTGCCTGTGTGGCAGATAGGGCGGCCAAGTTGAAGGGGTGAGCTGGAACACAGAGATAAACTGCTTATGGTTGTAATGTTATATTATTACTTTTCACTGTAGGCGAAATCGGCAGCCCTTCGCGATTACACCCGGCATATGTTGGCGCAGACCAGACATCACCTGTTGTCAGCAGTTGCTCTCCGGCGGGGTGGGTTGGCAAGCCTGCGGCCAGCGGTCAATCCCATTGCGCACACTTTCAGATTGAGCCCGAATATTTCACCCGGTCACTAAAACAATAAACTAACTTACGGTTTTATTTTTTATTCCTGGAATATTAGCAAAGTACAAAGTGTAATCGAGGGGTGGGGGGATCAAGCGGTTTCTTGCTCAGATGTAGGTCGGGTTAGCGTAGCGTAACCCGA
>JASFJY010000356.1:0-4504 GCA_050119415.1 Chromatiales bacterium
GAGTACTGCGTGTCACCAACTGATTGATATTGTTGTCTTCAGCCAGCAGGATATGGCCGGCCTTCAACACTAGTGCCGGTGACTGCCCGCCACCCGGCAGCGGTACTTCATTGTCAACGGCGGTTGACTGAAAACTGTGCAGCAGCGTATAGAGGTGTTCACGCTCGAGCGGCAGCGGCAGCACCGCTGCATAGCCTGAATCCGTGATATCGTAGCCCGTCGAGCCCCCTTCGCTCAGCAGCAGGATGTTGCGGGCTACCAGGCCCGGATAATCCTTGAGCAGAAGCTCGGGATGAGCGAGCAACCTCGCATCGAAGATGACAACCGCCTCTGCCATTAAGGTAGTGACAGCCAGATCCATCCCCAGGTCCACCATGCAGCGCACCCCCCACTCATCCAGCCAGTCGCTTAACTGTCTGGTCAGTTGGCTGTCTTGAGTGATCAGACGTACACCGGCGGGCAAATGCAGCGGCGCAAAGGTTGCTGCAGAACTATCCTGGCGCCCACATGCCAATAGCAACGTGAATGTACTGCCCTGCCCCACCGCACTCTTGACTTGGAGCTCTCCCCCCATAACATCAGTAAGTTGCTTAGCAATGCTCATACCGAGCCCGGTACCGCCAAAGCGCCTTGTAATGAGTTCATCTTCCTGGCGAAACGGCTCGAAGATATAGGACTGCGCCTGCTCGGAGATGCCTATACCTGTATCGGACACCTCAATTCTCAACAGCACCTTGTCGGGCTCCACCTGATCGGCTGAGACCTGTACCAGGATCTGGCCACGCTCGGTGAACTTGACCGCGTTACTCAGAAGATTCATCAACACTTGGCGCAAATGGTGCTCATCGCCGACCAACAAGTAGGGACAGCCGGGATCGATGTGTCTGCGTAGCAACAGGTTTTTGTTGCTGGCCTCATTCTCAAACAGGCCCAGTACCCCATTCATCAGGCGATGCAGATCGAAGGGGACCTGTGCATGGGTAACCCGACCGGCCTCGATCTTGCTGATGTCGAGAATATTCTCCAGCAGATTCAGGAGGGTTGCGATCGTGGATTGGGCTGCATGCACCAGGGCGCGCTGTTTCTGCGCCAGCGTTGTGGCGCTGAGCAGTTCCAACAAGCCGATCACACCGTTGATGGGCGTGCGAATCTCATGGCTCATGTTAGCGATAAAGCGGCTCTTGGCTTGATTGGCGGCCTCTTCAGCCGTTAATGCACTGGAGAGTTTGGCCAGCAGCGAAGAAACATAGACGGGCAGCACAATGAGGCCGGCCCACAAGCCCCAACCGGTCGTAGGATTGGCCCGCCAGTAATCACTGTAGAGCAACACCTGGGAAAATCCGAGTGCGGCCAGAATGGTGGAGGCCGCGAGGTAGCGCTTGCCATATCTTATGCCATAGCCAAAGGAGACCCAGAGATAGCCGATATAAATGGGGGTCATCGTCTCCCCATAGGCGTAGAGGAGATAGGTAATTATACCCATATCTCCGAACATACTGATAACACGTCGAGTGATCGAACCCCCTGGATTTAGACCGATCGCAGCCATTATCGCTACGCAAAATATCAAATAGAGGCTTAGTATAATCTGCCCGTGGCGGGCCGATTCTGGGGATTCACTCGAAAGGGCGACCGTGCTCAGGTAGATCAACACCAACAAGACAACGGCGATGCGCACCAGCGCTTGCTCATGCTCGGCGTCTGGTCGATTTTCAAAGACTGCCTTCAGGCGTTTTAGGATATTGCGCCTTAATTCTAATTCTTTCGTAGCCACGACTGCCGGATCTCGATCTATACTTTACGGTTAATAACCTCCTTATTGCGCATCATCCTCTATAAGTAACTAGTTCCTGCTCATAGAGACCTTAATCACAGATAAATCTTTCAGGCTTAGGCAGAGCCATTGCCTGGACTTCCTCATCACAAAATTCTCTGTCTCTTCCATAGTGTATATGACTATTAATACCTGTACCATTACTCCAGGCATTTTACAATCGACTTATATTTCTAGTAGCTGAATTTATATCGATCACGCCACAGATTTGTCACATCGATGTTGATAGGATCACCATTTTCTACATCGTGGCCGGCAATACCAATGGAATAGACATTATTGGAAGTATTGTGTCTCGGGTAGAGAAGGAGATTCTTCGCTATCTCGTATTTCGTCGTAATACCATTGTTCGTTCATGAAATCTGTCATAAAGAAATCTTGCGGATACATGGGTTTGCAGTTGAAAAAAGTCATTCCAGGCTTTGACTTTTTTACTCATCGCATCGCTTGTACGGGTCAACGCATCTTCAGAGAGTCGCAAAGATATGCAGTCTGCTTTTACCAGGCGCTGATAAACGACTTTTCAAAATTTAACAATATGTTACCAGCCTCACTGGTCACGGCACTGTCAATCGCCTGTTTAAAGTTTCACCATTTATGGCCATCAGTACCCATGAGAATGAATGACCTTGGAGCCTTTTATCCTGCACGAAGCTACTCCGGATCACCGCGCATTTCCGCATCAACAGCAACCAATAAAGCGGGAATGTCACTAATGACACAATTTTTTACCTTCACGACCCGCTCCTTTAGCGCCAACAATTTTTACCTAAAGAAGGAAACATAAACTCGGGTAACTATTAACCCGGCAACCGACCATGCCGGGTTAATAATAAAGTAGTGGTTGATGGAATGGATGTTCTTGCTGTGATTCGCGTCAACTCGATTGCCGAAGAACTCAAGGCTTTGTTATCGCTTGTGTCGGCTTTGACTTCTTCGATTCTAGTCTTGTTGATCTCGTCAACATAGTAAATCGAATGGATGGTAGCGACATTATTCTGTCACTTTGAAAAATGCTTTTGCATTCTGTAGTCGCACTTTAACCGCTATCGCCTCCGGCAACTTATTCAGCCACTGACGATGAAATCCGAGAAACCGCTTCAGCTCCTGCCAACCCGTGTCGGCTTCATCCCAAGGATTGAGCTGCTCGACCGGCCATACCGGATCTGAGCCGACCATGAATCGCTCGGCATGGGCGAGAACCAAATCCCGCCATGCGGGTTTGAGCGCCCCCTCCTCGTCGATACGTTGGGCCACATGGCGCCACGGGTCGCGGGCCGACAGCTCGACCCAGAGGTTGGGACAGCTCTGCAGTGCCCGCTCGACCTCGGCTGGCGGCAGGATGGAACCCGCGTGGGACCAGAGAAAGCGGGTCTTCAGGTGAGCCTGGCAGAATCCGATCAGATAGTCAGCACGTGAAAACTCAGTATGCACCATGACCGGCACGTCATACTCCGCCGCCAACTCGAACAGCCCGGAGATAGTTGGTTTTTTCCAGTCACTGATAAAGCCCCCGATCATGTGGAGTTCACCTATACCCCGATAGTCGCCCGTTGCCAGCGCCTTGCGGACCCGCGCGACCAATCCCGAATCATGGTGCCAGTTGGACCAATCGATTGTGCCCTGATAGACGCCGTAAATCGGCACCACCCACTGCGGTGCCAATCGCTGCAGTTCCAAGGCCAGCTCTGGTGGAGTGCCGCTGACAACCGCCAGTGCAACACCGTTGTCGCGTAAAATTTCGATGGCCTGCTCCGGTGTGGTGACCTCTTTCTGGTTCCACTTCCAGTGCAGATGCACATCGGCCAGCTCGGCAGGCGGCTCGCCGGCGAAGCCGGGGGATGCGAGCAGAAAAAGCGACAGGAGGGTTGCGCGGCTTGCGATATACATGTTCGGAGCCCCCACAATAAAACATCAACAACAATCTGTTCTAACTATAGGGGATATTCAGACAGGCAAACCGGGGTAAAATATAGGGTCGATCGTGTTGACCGCGGTGATCCCAAACACCGCCCAAGGCGGCGATTCTTACCTATAATATGCTTTCTATCAGAGCGGTTAAGATGCCATTTCACCCTTCATCCCCCTCCCATGAACAGCGCCTCAGAGAGGCACTGGTACGTGGTGCCATCTGGGCATTCATCGGCTTGCTCTACGCCATGTTGTTCGTCTTTTTCGTTGCCCTGGCGGAGCATTGGCAACCACCGATCAATCCGATCTTCCTTGCCGGCATACTGGCCGCCACATTCAGCTCACTGATCTACAGCAGCATGCGCCTGGCCGTGCTGATGACGGTGATCATCTCGCCCATCTCGCTGTTCTATTTCATACTGGCTCCCTGGCCGGTGAATCTGCCTTATCTGCTGCTTATCGTCACGCTGATTGGCGCTATCACCGGCGCGCTTTACGGTATCTTCTCCGCTGGATCACGTATATACCGTGCCGACGCCAAGACGCTGGCCGGCTTCTGCGCCGGTTGGCTCGCCGCCTTGGCTTACCTGGCATTCTCCTGGCTTATCAAGGACATGCAACTTGGCTTGATTATCGCCCTCATGTGCCCGCTCAGCGGCATCCTCTATGTCTGGATGGTCCCCACATTCATCAAACACTACGACAACCTGCTTCCCGCGGTCGGTGACGGTCTGATGGCCGGGATCGGTGTCTCGGCGT
>JASFJY010000357.1:0-4485 GCA_050119415.1 Chromatiales bacterium
GTCGCCATACCGGCAGCCTTCGTTGTTTCGGGATTGGTCGGCATCGCCATCGAACGTGGCGTAATCCGCTATCTCTACGGCCGCAACCTGGAGACCTTGCTGGCCACCTTCGGCATCAGCCTCATTCTGCAGCAGACGGTGCGCTCCATCTTCTCGCCGCTCAATCGCTCGGTGGAAACCCCGGCCTGGATGAGTGGCACCTGGGAGATCAACAGCGCGCTCTCCCTCACCATGAACCGGCTCTACATCATCCTGTTCTGTCTGCTGGTGTTCGCCGCGCTGTTCGTGATTTTGAAGAAGACGGCGCTCGGTTTGCAGGTGCGCGCCGTCTCCCAGAACCGCGCCATGGCCCGCGCCATGGGCGTTCGCTCCGAGTGGGTGGACGCCATGACCTTCGGCCTCGGCTCGGGCATCGCCGGCGTTGCCGGAGTGGCCTTGAGTCAGCTCACCAACGTGGGCCCCAACCTGGGCCAGTCCTACATCATCGACAGCTTCATGGTGGTGGTGTTCGGCGGCGTGGGCAATCTCTGGGGCACCCTGGTCAGCGGCATGACCCTCGGCGTTGCCAACAAGTTCCTGGAACCCTGGTCGGGTGCGGTACTGGCAAAGATTCTGGTGCTGGTCTTCATCATCCTCTTCATTCAGAAACGGCCAAGGGGGCTCTTCCCCCAGAAGGGCCGCGCGGCGGAGGGTTGATCGGTGGCTTTTCTCAAGAACGACCGTGGCGGACAACTCTTTCTCCTGCTGCTGGCAGTTGCAACGGTGCTGGTACCGGTGCTCAACCTGCTGCCCGAGAGCAACCCTTTGCATCTGACCACCTACACCGTCACCCTGCTCGGCAAGTATCTGGCCTTTGCGCTGCTGGCCATGGCGGTGGACCTGGCCTGGGGCTACCTGGGCATTTTGAGCCTGGGCCACGGCGCCTTCTTCGCCCTGGGCGGTTACGCCATGGGCATGTACCTGATGCGTCAGATCGGAGAGCGGGGCGTCTACGGCAATCCCGAGCTGCCCGACTTCATGGTCTTCCTCAACTGGGAGAGCCTGCCCTGGTTCTGGTACGGCTTCGACATGTTCTGGTTCGCCGCCCTGATGGTGATGCTGGTTCCGGGACTGCTCGCCTTCGTTTTCGGCTGGCTCGCCTTCCGCTCCCGGGTGACCGGTGTCTATCTCTCCATCATCACCCAGGCCCTGACCTATGCCCTGATGCTCGCCTTCTTCCGTAATGAAATGGGCTTCGGCGGTAACAACGGACTGACCGATTTCAAGGATATCCTCGGCTTCAGCCTGCAAGCGGACAGCACCCGAGTCGCCCTCTACATCGCCACCGCCCTGGCGCTGGGATTGGCCTATGTCGCCTGTCGCGCGGTGGTCAGCTCGCGGCTCGGCCGGGTGGCCCTGGCCATCCGCGACGCCGAGGACCGCACCCGTTTCGCCGGTTACAAGGTGGAGCATGTGAAGCTGGCCATCTTTACCTTCTCCGCGGTGTTGGCCGGTATCGCCGGCGCCCTCTACGTGCCCCAGGTCGGCATCATCAATCCCGGCGAGTTCGCGCCGCTCAACTCCATCGAGATCGTCATCTGGGTGGCGGTGGGCGGGCGCGCCACCCTCTACGGCGCGGCGGCCGGGGCGCTGATGGTCAACTACGGCAAGACCTATTTCACCGCCGCCCTGCCGGAGGTCTGGCTGTTCGCCCTCGGCGCCCTGTTCGTACTGGTGACCCTGTTTCTTCCCAAGGGCGTCATCGGGCTGCTGCACGGAAGGAGGGCTGAGTCGTGAGCGCTTTGCACAATCTGCGCGAGACCATGCGCCGCGACCGGGTCTTCGACTTCATGTTGCAGACCCGCAATCTGCAGGTGGACCTGAGTCACGGCACCATCCTCTACCTGGAAGATATCTCGGTCAGCTTCGATGGCTTCAAGGCGATCGACAACCTGAACCTCTATATCGACGCCGGTGAGCTGCGCTGCATCATCGGCCCCAACGGTGCGGGCAAGACCACCATGATGGACATCATCACCGGTAAGACCCGGCCCGACACGGGCAGCGCCTTCTTCGGCCAGAACATCGATCTGTTGCACTTGAGTGAACCCGATATCGCTCAGGTGGGCATCGGGCGAAAGTTTCAGAAACCGACCGTGTTCGAGTCTCATCCGGTGTTGGAAAACCTGGAACTCTCCATGGCCGGCGACAAGCGGGTCTGGCCTACACTGGTTGCACGGCTCGATGGTGAACAGCGGGATCGCATCGACCAGGTGCTGGAGGTCATCGGCCTGCAAGAGCATCGCGCCCAGTCGGCCGGTTCCCTCTCCCATGGGCAGAAGCAGTGGCTGGAGATCGGCATGCTGCTGATGCAGAACCCCAAGCTCCTGCTGGTGGATGAGCCAGTGGCCGGCATGACCCACCAGGAGATGGACCGCACCGCCGAGCTGCTCACCTCCCTGGCGGGTGAGCACACCGTGGTGGTGGTGGAACACGACATGGACTTCGTGCGCTCTATCGCGCGCAAGGTCACGGTGCTGCACCAAGGCAGCGTACTGGCCGAAGGCAGCATGGACGAGGTGCAGAACGACGCCAAAGTCGTTGAAGTCTATCTGGGTGAATAAGATGCTGCGAGTAAAAAAACTCAATCACTATTACGGCGAATCCCATACCCTTTGGGATCTGGACCTCAACGTCCCCGAAGGCCAGTGCACCTGCTTGATGGGACGCAACGGCGTGGGCAAGACCACCCTGCTCCAGTGCGTCATGGGGCTGCTGCCCATCCGCTCGGGTGAGGTTCTCTTCGATGGCGAGGAACTGACAAGGCAGATCGCCGAACGACGCGCCCCTTTGGGCATTGGTTATGTGCCCCAGGGACGGCAGATCTTCTCCCTGCTGACGGTTGAGGAGAACCTGCGTATCGGACTGCCGGCGCGAAAAGACAGAAGCAACCAGATACCGGACTTCATCTTCGAACTCTTCCCGGTGCTTAAAGAGATGCTCGGCCGCAAAGGGGGCGACCTCTCCGGCGGGCAACAGCAGCAGCTCGCCATCGGCCGCGCCCTGGTGGTGAACCCCAAGTTGCTGATCCTGGACGAGCCCACCGAAGGCATCCAGCCTAACATCGTGCAGGAGATCGGCGACATCATCCTGCGGCTCAATCGCGAGATCGGTCTCACCGTGCTGCTGGTGGAGCAGAAACTCCCCTTTGCCCGCAAGGTGGCGGACCGCTTCTGCATTCTCGACCGTGGCCGCCATGTGGCCGCCGGCGAGATGAAGCAACTGGACGACGAACTCATCAAGCAGTACCTGACCGTTTAATCCGAGACGCAAAGAGTGTGATAAGTTATCTTCCAACCATCGATCCCCTGGACAAAATCAGCCAATGGCGAGCGCGGCTGAAAGTTTAAACAACGGTTGGTACGCCAGCCTGCGCCTTGGCTTTCGTAAAAGCCCGGGGCGAACGGTGCTTGCCGAACGTAAACACCAAGGCCCTCTGGCGGTACAGCGCGCCTTCTATCCGGAAGGAGATCTTTGTCATGTCTATCTGCTGCATCCGCCCGGCGGTATCGCGGGCGGAGACAGACTCGATATCCGGGCCCGTGTGGATAGCCAAGCCTCGGCCCTGGTCACCACCCCCGGGGCCACCAAGTTCTACCGTTCCATCGGCCCGGCCGCCGTGCAGACACAAACGCTGAGTCTGCACGGCGGCAGCCTGGAGTGGCTGCCCCAGGAGAACATCCTCTTTCCCGGAGCCAAGGCGGAACTCTCCACCCAGGTTCATCTCAAGGGCGACGCCGCTTTCATCGGCTGGGAGATCAACTGCCTGGGACGCCCGGCGATCGATGAGCGCTTCGACGCCGGTCATGCCCTATTCAGTTTCAGCATCTTTCGCGATGATCTGCCCCTGTTGCACGAACGTTTGACCGTCGATAGCGTCAAGTCGCTCTATGGCGCGGCGGGGTTGCGCGGTCAACCGGTGGTGGCGAGTCTCTACGCCACCACTGAAGACGAGAAACTGACCGACTCCGTACGCAACCTGATCCCTGAAAAATACCGCCCGCAACTGGGTGTCACCCTGGTGGACGGCCTGTTGATCATCCGCTACCTGGGAGACTCCACGGAGCGCGCCAGGCGGCTCTTTATCGATATCTGGAAGGTCTTGCGGCCCACCATTCTGAACCGTACCCCATCCGTCCCGCGGATCTGGAACACTTGAGGATAGATCTATGGAACTCACCCCAAGAGAGAAAGACAAGCTATTGTTGTTTACCGCCGGCCTGTTGGCTGAACGCCGCAAGGCAAAAGGATTGAAACTCAACTACCCGGAGGCGATGGCCTATATCAGTGCGGCCATCCTGGAGGGAGCGCGGGAAGGCAGAAGCGTGGCCGAGCTGATGGAGTACGGGCGCACCCTGCTCACCGGCGATGATGTCATGGAGGGCGTGGCGGAGATGATCCACGAAGTGCAAATAGAAGCCACCTTCAATGACGGCACCAAGCTGG
>JASFJY010000358.1:0-4476 GCA_050119415.1 Chromatiales bacterium
TACGCCCCACCGCATCGGCCAGCGCCTGGTTGACGCTCTCAGGTCCGTCGCCGCCGCCCTCGGCACGAAAGTCCATGAGGGTGGCGTAGACGGAATCGAGATCGGAGGAGAGGTCCGTCACCTGGGTTATATAGGCGTCACCGCGATCTCGATAGGCCACCAGTCCCATGCGGATCTCCGGTGCCGGCTGCGCCTGCGCCAGGGTGGTGGCGATGGACCAGATCTTCTCCTTGGCCGCCCGGATCAGGCCACCCATACTGCCGGTAGTGTCCAGGGCGAACACCACGTCGACCTTGGGGCGTTGCAGCTTGACGGGGCTTTCCAAAGGTGCATCTCCGATGGCTTGTGCCGGCGCTTCGGCGACGGCCGCCATATTCTTCATGGCGGGATAGAGGGCGATACCGCCCGCAGTGAAGGCAAAGAGTGCCGCTGCTAAGATATTCGACTTCATGATGGATCTCCTTATGGATTAACTTGTGCTGGAAAGCTTGGTCACGGCCGCTTCCGCAGTGCGATAGGCGTGTTGGAAGGGATCCGCCTCGGCCGCTGAAGGCGTGTTTCGAGCTGTCTTGGATTTGAGGCGCGCGGGGATGAGTGCGAACAGCGCCTGCACCAGGAAAAAGCACCAGAGGCTGATCCCCAGGCTGCCGGTCACCAGCCAGGCCCAGACGGCGGCGGCCAGGCCGAACAGCACCAGACCCAGGTCGGCGAAGGCGGCGATCAGGCCGGCGTGGAAGTAGAGGCAGCGCACCAGCCACACCAGGCCCAGGTGTGCCAGCAGATAGAGCGGCAGACTCAGCCCCAGTAGCCAGATGCCGAGGGCGGCAAGCAGCCACACTGCCAGCGTGGTGATGCGTCCGACGCGTTCGCTGCTGCGTCTGAGCAGGTAAAGCATGTAGAGCAGCCCCAAAGTGGCGATCAGCATCCGTAACACGAAGCCGCCAGCGAACAGGGTGGCCAACACCGTGAAGATGACACCGCCTCCAACACTGGCGGCCAGTGCCACCCCCACACCTTCGACAAAGCCGGGCCGTTTCATGACTGCGCCCTCTTTTGCCGTTCGCGCAGGAAGGCCAGTTCCACATCCTCGTCGCTGACGACGAACTGGCGCGAGCATTCCGGCTCGGTCCAGCCCGATGCGGCATCGCCGCCCGGTTCTTCCGCCGCCAACAGCGCTGCCTTCTGACGCATGCTCTGCAGGCGTGAGCGGTTCTCGTCGAGGCGACGCTTGAGTTCGTCGGCCGCAATGCGCAGCTCCTCCTGCTTGCGCTCCAGGAACTTGGTGAAACGCTCTGTCTCGAGCTTGCGCTTGAGCATCACGCGGGCCAGCGCCTCATTATTGTTGTCGAAGCAGAGATCCAACTCTTCTTCGGTCTCGCCCAGGCGCTGCTCGAGATCGCTCCGACGGCTGGCGATCTGCTGCAGCTCCAGAGCCAGCAGTTTGGCGCGCTGCTCGTCGCGGTCCAGTGCCTCCTCCATCTCCCGAAGCGCCTGTTTGAGCAGCAATTCCGGTTCTTCCATACGATCCAGCACCGCATTCACATCGGCGCGGAACAGTCTTGATACGCGGGTAATCAGTGCCATGATAGTCTCCAAAAACATTTCTCATCGAAGTACGATGTCAGTCTAGGAGCGCGGTGCGGCGGGCAGTAGACAGGGTTTGGTAAAACCTGGCGGGAGCTGTTTACAAAAGATTTACATTTCGTGGCAGGGTGGAGTTGGTATGCTCTATTTGCGTGTTATGTCGGGTTAATTGCATAGTCCTTAATGGAAACGATGAAATCTAAACAGCGCATCCTCATTGTCGAAGACGAGGCCGCCATACGCACCGGTTTGATCGACGTCTTCGTCTACCACGGCTATGAGGTGGAGGGCGCGGCCGAAGGCCCCGAAGGTCTGCGCAAGGCGCTCAGCGGTCGTTTTGACATGGTGCTGCTCGATGTCATGTTGCCGGGGATGGACGGTTTCGAGATCTGTAACCGCATCCGCGCCCAGGATCGCGACCAGCCCATCATCATGCTTACCGCCAAGACCCGCGACGAAGACATCATCCAGGGGCTGTCGCTGGGTGCCGACGACTATGTGGCCAAGCCCTTCTCCGTCGCGCAACTGGTGCTGCGCGTGCAGGCGGTGCTACGCCGCGCAGGCAGCGTCGACGCCCACGAGCATCTCATCCAGTTGGGCGACCGGGTCACCATCGATACCCGCAACCTGGAGGCGAGGGGGGAAAGGATAAACTGCAAATTCACCCGCCGCGAAATGGATATTCTGCGCTATCTGCACGCCCATCGTGAGCGTCCTGTGCCGCGTGAAGAGTTGCTGCACAAGGTGTGGGGCTATGCCAAGCACCTTGATCTGGAGACGCGTACGGTCGATATCCATATCGCCAAGCTGCGGCGCAAGATCGAACCCGAAACCAACGAGCCGCGCTACTTGGTTACGGTGCGTGGTGCGGGCTACCGGCTGTTGAGTGGTTGAGCCGTTGCGTCGTACGCTCACAGGCCTGACTCCGCAGAAGCTGCGCCTTGCGCTGGCGCTCTTTTTCATCGCCTTGGCGCTGCCTACGGCTGTACTCGTCTATCAGGCCTACAGCCAGCTCAAATGGGAGGCGTTTCACCAGCATCGCGTCATGGCCGAGGAGCTGGCCAACCGCATCCGCGCACAGGCGGCCGAACTGATTGCGCAACAGGAGGCGCGTCGCTTCGCCGATTACGCCTTTCTGGTGGTCGCCGGCGATCCGGCCACCAATTACGTGGAGCGCTCGTCGCTCTCCAGCTATCCCCTGACCAGTGAGCTGCCCGGCATCCTGGGTTACTTCCAGGTGGATGCGGCAGGTACTTTCAGCACGCCGTTGCTGCCGGCGACCGCTACGGATGCCGCCGCCTTCGGCGTCAGCGCAGACGAGCTGCGCCAGCGTCGCCAGCTGGCACAGCGCATTCAATCGATCCTGAGCCGCAATCGCCTGGTGCGGACAGCCGAAGGCGAGGCGGATGCAGTGCCTTCGGCAACGTTGGGTAGACGTGCCGCAATGCCACGGAGTGATGATGCTGGCTCCCTCTTCAGCTCGCGTTCCTATGCGCTGCCGCAGTCCTTGGATGAGGCGGAGTCCCAGGCAGCGGGTCAGGCCGCCTTCGATCAGCTCAGTCAGGCCCCCGCTGTTCGTAGAGAAGTCGAGAAAGCCAAGACCCCCACCGCCTTGGGCCGGGTTGAGGATCTGCAGTTGGAACAGCACTTCGCCACGCAACGGGTCCAGGAAAGGACCGATGCAAAGCGGATGCGCCAGAGCGAAGAGTCGCCCGCGCGGGGCATGCGTAAAGAGCTCAGCGCCCTGCCTGAACTGCGGGCGCCGGACGCCATTCTGGCGCCGCTCGAGTCGGTCGCAAGTGCTCAGAAAGTGCGCGAGAACCTGCGCATCCGCACCTTCGAAAGCGAGATCGACCCCTTCGAGTTCAGCCTTCTGGAAAGCGGCCATTTCGTTCTCTATCGCAAGGTGTGGCGCGACGGCCAGCGCTACATCCAGGGACTGCTCATCGAACAGCAGGCCTTCCTCGACGGTCTGGTGGAGCGTGCCTTCCGCGCCACGCTCTTGTCGCGCATGAGCGATCTCATTGTCGCCTTCCAGGGGGATGTCCTCACGGCCATCAGCGGCCAGGCTGCGCGCGACTACCTCGCCAGCCGCAGTGAACTGAGCGGGGCGCTGCTCTATCAGACGCGCCTTAATGCACCGCTGGGAAACCTGGAACTCATTTTCAGCATCAACCGCCTGCCCGCCGGTCCTGGCGGCACACTCATCACCTGGATCGCCGTGGTGCTGGTATTGGTATTGTGCGGCGGTTTTCTGCTCATCTACCGTCTCGGTCTGGGTCAGATCACCTTGGCGCGCCAGCAGCAGGATTTCGTCTCCGCCGTGAGTCATGAGCTGAAGACGCCGCTCACCTCCATCCGCATGTACGGTGAGATGTTGCGCGAAGGCTGGGCGCCTGAAGAGAAGCGGTCTGAGTACTACGACTTCATCCACGATGAGAGCGAGCGCCTGACGCGGCTCATAAACAATGTGCTACAGCTGGCGCGCATGACGCGCAATGACATGCAGGTGAACCTCAAATCTTGCATGGTGCGCGAACTGATGGATATCCTGCGCTCCAAGATCGCCTCCCAGGTGGAACGGGCAGGCTTCGACTTGACACTCTCTTGCGCCAGCGATGCGGAAACGGCGACCTTGGAAGTGGACCAGGACTGTTTCACCCAGATCTTCATCAACCTGGTGGACAACGCCATCAAATTCTCCGCCAAGGCGCCACGGCGCGCCATCGACATCGGCTGTATAAGCACACGCGACGGCCGCGTGCGGTTCAGTGTGCGGGACTACGGACCCGGTATTCCCAAGGATCAGTTGCGCAAGATCTTCAAGCTCTTCTACCGTTCCGAGAGCGAGCTGACGCGTGAAACCGTGGGTACGGGAATCGGCCTGGCCCT
>JASFJY010000359.1:0-4476 GCA_050119415.1 Chromatiales bacterium
CCAAAACGCAGGCCAGGTGCCAGTAGATGAAGGCGCTTTAATACGCGCTTTGATTTCATAGTTGGGGTAATTGTCGTTGATCAAGACTTTGTGCTTTGCGTGCACGGCACCTGAGTGGTATTGAATGGGCAGATAGGGGTCAGAACTGCTATTCCCTTCGTCCCAGCTGATTTGTGATGCCTTTAATGTAAGTACGCCATTGTTCAGAAAAATATGATTATGATCGGATGAACTACCGTACATTCTGGCGGTACCGTTATGATCCGATCCCCAGGGGTAGAGATAATTCCAGCTTGACTCAAAGGCGTCATAGTTGTTGAACGAAGAGTTGTCGATGACAGTTTCCCAGGTCGCTACAGCTTTACCGCAAAGGAGAAATCCACCGATAATTATTATGGAAAAATAATCAAGCCGCCTGATGAACCGCAAACATTTTCCTTTATTATCTATATCCAAGAAAGCTTTCTTAAGCATGATTATCTCCTTGATGTGCCGCTAATTCCATGCCACGTTCAAAAGAACAACGGCATTCAGATGCTAACGTGGCAGGTCATTGGCGGACCACAGGAAAAGAGTAATCTAGTGACAGACTTGGCAAAACCAAGATGGATGACGGTAAGATAAATTCACCCCGCGACGTGGAAACAACTTAACGCACGCCATGTATGCATGTGCCACGCAGACTGAGATAACCAGCGCATAGCCCTGCAGGCTGGCCACGGACGCAGAACACAACTCCGTAAGCCTGTACGACTCGTTTTACTTCAACCGCGATACGGGCTGTGCCTGTGTTTTTGTCAGCGCATCTTCAACCCATTCGTAGTCGATACTGATACGACCGCCTGCCACCGGCCGAAAAAGCTGATTGGCGAAGGTAACATGATCCGGATGGTCACGGTAGCTGTCGATCACCGCCGGGTGGCAGAACTGCACCAGCCATGTGTAAAGGTAAGCGGCGTCCTGCTTGATCGCCTGCCCGGTCACCACCTCGCGTACACCCGGAATTTTGGCTAAGACCTGCCGCCCTTGTGCCATCATGCTTTTCACGCCCGCTTCATCCAATCCCTCTACGTTGTAAATAATGAGGTGCTCCACCGGCAGCCAGGGAGTGCACTGCGCCAAGACTTCTGCGGCACGCCCGGCCGAACCCCAGAGTCGTATGCATCGCTCGACCTCCTGGCTGATTGCGGCCTGCACGCAAAGGGTGAGGCGCGTATAGGAGCCGCCTTGCACGGACCCGGCATTTTTCCGTATTGCGCTACCTGCCGCATCAGAGAGCGCCGTGTAGTAGTTGATCTTGGCCACACCATGGGTAATCAGTTGCCGGAACTGATCGTCGGAGAGCCCCGTTCCCCCATGTATCACCAAGGGTATACCCAAGGCTTCGTTGATATCCCGTAAACGCTCGAAATCGAGTTTTGGCTCTCCCTTCATGCGCCCATGCACAGTGCCGATGGAAACCGCCAGGCAATCTATGCCCGTCTGTTCGACATATGCGCGGGCTTGGTCTACCGAAGTGTAGACGACCTCGCCGGGGTGCCGTTCGGCGTCCTCACCCTCGACCCCCGGCACATAGCCCAGCTCACCTTCAACGGGGATACCGCAACCGTGCGCCATTTCGACGACCGCACGGGTTGCCTTGATATTGTCGTCCAGGGGGGTTTGGGAGGCATCCACCATGATACCGTTACAGCCGCAATTGACGGCTTTGACGGCAGACTGCAGGCTCTCTCCGTGATCCAGATGGATGGCCACGGGCACTGAGGCCTTGCGCGCGGCCTTCTCTACCGCGGGCATCAACAGATCGAAATCGAAATAGTCGAAGTGCGATTCGGCCAGGCTCAGTATCACCGGGGCACTGCATCGTTCAGCGGCACTCAGTATGCCTTGGAGGAAATCCAAGTTGATCAGGTCAAAGGCCCCTACCGCGTAGGCGTTATTATGGGCATGGCGCAGCATCTCTTTCATGTTGACCAAGGGCATCTGTTCTCTCTCCCTTAAACTTTTCTTTGTCTTCGTCACAGTGTGGCCACCTGTCCTGAAGCTCGGGCTCATTATAGCTCTGCATCGCGTTAACGATGATGTCGTTGAACAGATCGTTTTTGAAGTTGCTAGTTAACATCTTTTGGTCTTATATACATAATAATTCAATAGATCTATTGAACTCATGATCGTCATGAAAAGTATAACAAATGAGGTTCTGAAGGAAAGCGCTCAATGAACTGGAATGACTGGCTGCTCGCCAATGAAATCGGCCTCAGGCTGGGCTTTTTCATCGGTATCTTCGCCCTAATGGCGCTATGGGAGATTATCGCCCCATGCCGCGCCCTGAGCGTTTCAAAGGCGGGACGTTGGTTCAACAATATCGGGCTGGTCGTGCTCAACAGCCTGCTGCTGCGGCTGCTCTTTCCGGCCGCCGCCGTCGGTCTCGCCGCTCTCGCCCAGGAACAGGGCTGGGGGGTGCTCAATACACTGGATATCCCCCTCCTCCCCGCGGCGGTCATCTCCGTGATCGCAATGGATTTTGTGATCTACCTGCAACATGTGATGGTGCATGCGGTGCCCGTTTTCTGGCGCCTCCACCGGGTGCATCACGCGGATCTCGACTACGACGTCACCACCGGCGCCCGTTTCCATCCCATCGAGATCATACTCTCCATGCTGATTAAATTCGCCGCCATCCTGGTGCTCGGCCCGCCGGTGGTGGCTGTGCTGATCTTCGAAGTGCTGCTCAACGCCACCGCCATGTTCAATCACGGCAATGTACGCCTGCCCGTTGCCCTGGACCGGGTGCTTCGCTGGTTCGTGGTGACACCTGATATGCATCGGGTGCACCACTCGGTGGAGGATGACGAGGCCAACAGTAATTTCGGTTTCAATCTGCCCTGGTGGGACCGCTTGCTTGGCACTTATCGGGACCAACCCAGAAGCGGCCACCAGGATATGATTATCGGTATTCACCACTATCGCGATCCCAAACAGGTCGAGCGGCTGCCCGGCATGTTGGCGCTGCCCTTTGCCGGGCGGGTCACCGGCTATGCTATCAACCGCCGTGAGTGGAAGGCTATCGATGATGAGTAAGGCCTTTCTTTACAGCCCGACCGCTTGCTATTGACTCAATCGCAAATCCGCATCCGGATGAGGAGATCCTTGAAGGTGCCCGGCGCAGCACCATGAACGAGCTGGCTGAGCATACCTTGAGGGCGGATAAGGTGCTTGTGTTCTGATCGGATGAGTTAGCTATGTCATTGACCCGGAAGCTTATCGTCCGAGGCGCTCTATAAGCCTTTCAAGTTGCTGGGCGACGGCGTCCCAGATTCCCATTGGTCCTGCTTGCTCTATCTCTTTTTCCTGCCAGTCTTCAAGTGATTTACGGCGGATTTTTTCGAGGTGGCCCGCCAGTTCCTCGCGCTTTGATGTCAGTTCTTTTAGCTCCCCAGCAAGCTCATGACCTTCGTCTGTAACATCTTCATTTGCACGCGCCAAGAGTTCATCTATGTGCTTGAGTCGCGATTCAAATTCAACAATGTGCTGTTCGGCCAAGTGTGCATATTTTGTCATTACACTTTCCTGCGGTATTATAAATTGCAAAAAACATGGAGCTGAATCCTGGCGTGGAGAGAAATCCCCTTCATAGAGCAGTCCTTTCCAGCTCCATTCCTTTCTCGGAATTCTTAGCCATATCAGCTATCCTGTTTGCTTGTTAACTCTTCAATTTTCATCATATAAATAGCGGCATTGAGACCTGTTTCCTATCTACATCTGTGGTGATAGCCGATGCCAATGTCATTCGATCTGCAACGGATCGTGTCGATTCAAAATCTCCTCGATCTCAGGTCTAGAAGCTGCCGGTATCATGACCTTTATTTGATTGGCCTCTTTAACAACGAATATTTTTTCTTGTGGTATACCGCTGGCCACTAGATCATCCTTGGCGTTATGAACCTTGTCCGCAGAATCATAAGTACAGGTTACTGTTTCAGTCATGGTGAATTCTCCTGTAGTGTTCGCCTGCCACAATCAATAGTTGTTCATCACCTGCGCACTCTTAACGCTGCCAGTAGACGCGTACGATCCCTGCTTCTTCTGTGTATTGAATCTCTAGTTCACCTTCATAGGCATGCTCTATGGCCTCACCCACATCGCGCGGTAAATGCACATCGGTAAAGGTAATGACGGCACTCCCGTCCTTCTGTTCCTCGATAAACATGAGACGTTTCATCGGGTGCTGCCGCTTCTGCTCTTCCTCCTTGTTGTGAATAAGTCGCATGATTTCATCGCGATGCCCGTCGAAAAACGCGCCGCTTAAGGTTAAAAACCCCGCGGGAATTCTGTCACGAATGCGTTGACACGCTGGGCACAGCTCCTCATTGGGATGTTCGGGCGCTTCACGCACCCATTGCCACCTCCCGCCGCGAAACACTACCCCGCACTCAGGACAAACCGTCGGTTCAGATGGTTTTCTGCGTGCCATAT
>JASFJY010000360.1:0-4468 GCA_050119415.1 Chromatiales bacterium
GAGCATGGCAGCCCCGTGCCTGGGGATTGTGGATCGAGCCGGGGATGGCGAACACTTCGCGCCCTTGCTCGAGTGCCAGGCGGGCGGTGATCAATGAGCCGCTTTGAGCGGCCGCCTCGACCACCAGGGTGCCGAGGGAGAGGCCGCTGATGATGCGGTTTCGGCGTGGGAAGTTCTCGGCCCGGGCCGGGGTGCCAGGGGCGAACTCGCTGATCAGCAGGCCGTTATCGGCGATGCGGTGGGCCAGTTCGTGATGGCTGGCCGGATAGATTCGGTCCGGCCCGGTACCCAACACGGCAATCGTGCTGCCGTTTGAGAGGGCGCCTTCATGGGCTGCGCCGTCGATGCCGATGGCCAGACCACTGGTGATACAGAGTCCCGCCGAAGCCAGCGTACGAGCGAACTCCCGGGCATTACCCAGCCCGTTGGGCGTCGGATTGCGGCTGCCGACTACGGCGAGCTGGGGCTGATGCAGCAGCTCGGTGTTACCGATCAGGTAGAGTACGGGGGGCGGGTCGTCTATTTGCCTCAGCAGCTCGGGATAGTCACTGTCGGCCAGGGTGAGGATTAGGTGACCGGGCTGAGCCAGCCAGTCGAGCGTCGGTGCGATGGTTTCCTCCCGCATCTGTTTCAGCGCCTCAATGGCGCGATGCGGGAGGCCGACCGCCTGCAACTGATTCCGCGGTGCTTGCAGCGCATCAGCCGCCCGGCCGAAGCGCTCGAGCAGACGTTGGAAGTAGCGGCTGCCGATACCGGGGGCCTGGCTGAGAAGCAGCCAGGCCGCCTGTTCATTATCGAGGTTCAGGTTTTTGTCGTCCATGAACCGGTCTGTCTGTAGTGTGGCTGTTCAGCTTTCCGGTGAACGGACCCAGTCGAGTACGTGGAGGGGTTTGGTGGCGTTCATCACCAGGGCAAAACTGACCTTTTCGAAGGTCCGGAAGACCATCAGAACGCCGGCTTCCTCCAGCGGCAGGGTTACGGTTTCTCCACGTCCCTTGATGATATCGCGGACAGCTTCGCCGCCCTGCATGATCTGCATCACATGGCCCGGCTCCAGGCCGTCACGGGCACCTTTGTTAAGCACGACCACGTTGTACTGGCCGATCTGGGAAACACCTTTCAGTACCGAGATGATGCGTCCCTTGATATCGTCCTCCGGTGCCCGCGGCTGGAAGTTGAACAGGGGTTTATCCTCTAGCGCCTTGATCAGGCGGTCGCCGATGATGACCTCCTGTTCGGACGTGGCGATAAAGAGCTTGGCAGGATCGCCAGCGCGCTTCAGGTTGGCGTCGCCGATGAAGGTGGCTTCATAGCCGAGTATTTCCTCGGTGTCTGGATCTTTATAGGGTTTACCGGGTCTGACGATGGTGTAGCGGAGGACGTCGTCCTCCATGATGCTGCGGGCATAGAAGGAGATGCCGGCACCGCCGAGTATATGGTCATCGAGAAAGTGCACCACGTAGGGGGCCTGCTCGAGTTCATTCTCCTCCACGACAAAGGGGCGGGTCAGGAACTGGGCGATAGCGTCGATCGGGATGGTCGGGATCGCCTCATCGATCGGTGTGGCGTGGGCTCGCGGCGAAAGCCGGTCTTTTGGACCTCTTCGGTCCTGACGGCTCAGGGTGAGGATCGGACGACCGTCGATGAAGGTCAGGATGATCTCGTCACCGGGATAGATCAGGTGTGGATTCTCGATCTGGGGATTGATGTTCCAGACTTCGGGCCAGAGCCAGGGATCGCGCAGAAAGAGTGCTGAGATATCCCACAGTGTATCGCCCTTGACCACCGTATAGCGTTCAGGATGGGCCGGATTGAGTGCAGCGGGTCCGGCGGCGATGGCACTGCAGGAAAGCAGCAGTCCGAGGATGAATCCGATGAGTTTGTTGTTAAGATATGGCATGACGATTCTCTTGGATACGAAACTGGTTTTTAATATCGGCAAGGCTAGAGATCAAGGCCGGAAAAATACCCCAGATTCCAGTATGATCATAATGTTAGCGTAATTTCTTGCATTTGTACTATAGATTTTTTTGGAAAAAACGATGGCGATTCTCGACATACTTCACTTTCCTGACCCGCGACTGCGCAACAAGGCCAAGCCGGTGGCGCAGGTGGATGACTCTATACGTCGGCTCGTCGACGATCTACTTGAGACCATGTACCAGGCTCCCGGCATCGGTCTCGCCGCCACCCAGGTCAATGTGGCTAAACGGGTCGTCGTCATCGATCTCTCCGAGGAGAAGAACGAGCCCCTCTGCCTGATCAATCCCGAAATCCTCGAAAAGGATGGTATCGAGCAGATGGAGGAGGGGTGCCTCTCGGTGCCCGGTATTTTCGAACAGGTTACCCGAGCCAACAAGATCCGTGTGCGTGCTCTCGATCGGCAGGGTAATTCCTTCGAAACTGAGGCCGATGGCCTGTTGGCTGTCTGTATTCAGCATGAACTAGATCATCTGGAAGGCAAGCTGTTCGTCGATTATCTCTCCAGCCTGAAGCGTCAGCGCATCCGGAAAAAACTGGAGAAAGAGAGCCGTCAACCGGTGGCAACGGCGAGCGGTGCACATCAGGTTATCTGAAGTCCTTTTGTCCTTACTGCATCTTCTTCTCAGCAGCGGGCGGTGTCTGAGACCCTGTTCCCAGTCCAGTGATAGACCCGCCGCTTTTCAGGAACGCGATTCATGAGCGACCCGTTAAAGATCATTTTTGCCGGCACCCCGGAGTTCGCAGCCACCGCGCTGGCGGCGTTGTTGACCACCTCCCATCAAGTGATCGCGGTCTACACCCAGCCCGACCGTCCGGCCGGCCGTGGCAGGAAGCTGCAGCTCAGTCCGGTCAAACAGCTGGCGCAGGAGCGGGGTATCGAAGTGCGTCAGCCGGCCAGGCTGAAGGATCCTGCCGAGCAGGCTGCCCTGCGCGAGCTGAGAGCCGATCTGATGGTGGTGGTCGCTTATGGGCTGATGTTGCCACGGGAGGTGCTCGACGCGCCGCGCCTGGGTTGTATCAATATTCACGCCTCTGTGCTGCCGCGTTGGCGCGGCGCAGCGCCGATCCAGCGGGCCATCCTGGCCGGTGACGAGGAGAGCGGTGTCACCATCATGCAGATGGAGGCAGGGCTCGATACCGGACCGATGCTGCACATCCTGAAGACACCGATTCTGCGTGACGACACCGGCGGCAGCTTGCACGACCGCATCGCCGAACTGGGTGCCCGCGCCCTTGTGGAGAGCCTCGATGGGATTGCAGAGGGTTCGCTGATACCCCAACCTCAGGATGATGCCCTTGCAACCTATGCCGATAAGCTCGACAAGCGGGAGGCGCTGATCGACTGGTCCAAGCCGGCACTGGAGATCGACCGGCAGGTGCGTGCGTTCAATCCCTGGCCGGTGGCGCAATGTGACTTTCAGGGTCGGGTGATGCGCATCTGGCAGGCCTGTCCCCTTGAGCGCGCCGCTCCCGAAGAGACTCAGCCAGGTCTGGTGCTCGAAGCCGACAAGGCGGGTATTGATGTGGCCACTGGAGAGGGTGTATTGCGTATCCTCGAGCTGCAGATGCCCGGTAAACGGGCCATGTCTGCCGCCGATTTCCTCAATGCCCATCCGGTCGATGGGGTGGTGCTCCGCTGATGTCTCAAAGCCCGGCAAGTCGCCTCAGTCCGGTTCCCCGTGTCGCCGCGGCCAAAGTGGTTCAAGGGGTGCTTGACGGTTACTCCCTTGCCACATTGATTCCGCAGCAGCTCTCCGCCATCACGGATTTACGGGATCGGGCACTGGCGCAGGAACTGAGCTACGGCACCCTGCGCAGCTATCCTCGTTTGCAGATCCTGCTGGAGCACCTGTTGCAAAAGCCCATCAAGGCAAAGGACCGGGATGTGACGGCGCTGTTGCTGATCGGTTGCTACCAGCTGCTCTATCTGCGGGTGGCCGATTATGCGGCGGTAAACGAAACCGCGCATGCGGCCAAACTGCTGGGTAAGCGCTGGGCGGTGGGGTTGGTCAACGGAGTCTTGCGCCGCCTGCAACGAGAACAGGAGTCCTTGCTCGCCATGCTGGAGTTGGTGGATGAGGCTCGCTATGCCATGCCGGAGTGGCTGCTGCGAGAGATCCGCCGGCGTTGGCCCGAGAGCTGGCGCAAGCGGATCACGGCGCTCAACGCCCACCCGCCGATGACGCTGCGGATAAACCGGCGCCGGACCAACCGGCAGGCCTACCTTGGGCGTCTGGCCGAGGCCGCTATCGAAGCCTCGGCCAATGCTGTCGCCGATACCGGGATCGATCTGAAGCGTCCGCTGGATGTGGAGTCGCTACCTGGTTTTGACAGCGGTGATGTGTCGGTGCAGGACGCCGCCGCCCAGCTGGCTGCCGGATTGCTAGAGCTGGCGCCCGGACAGTCGGTGCTCGATGCCTGCGCCGCACCGGGAGGTAAGAGTTGTCATCTGCTTGAATCTGAGCCCGGAGTGAGGCTGACCGCC
>JASFJY010000361.1:0-4466 GCA_050119415.1 Chromatiales bacterium
TCGGCCACTCCCCGCCGAAGTTTTCGGCCAGGGCCTCGCTGAGACCGGGCACATTCCACTGCTCCTCCAGGCTCTGGGGCGGAATGTAGCCGTGATAGATCTGCTTGAGCGCATCGATGCGTAGGTTGGCGATCGACTCGGAGATATCCTCCACCTCCATCAGGTCATTGCGCTGCTCATAGACCACCTTGCGCTGATCGTTGGCCACATCGTCATACTCGAGCAGCTGTTTGCGGATGTCGAAGTTGCGTCCCTCCACCTTGCGCTGGGCGTTTTCGATGGCGCGCGAGACCCAGGGGTGCTCGATCGCCTCGCCCCGTTCCATACCCAGCTTCTGCATCAGCGCGCCGACCTTGTCGGAGGCAAAAATGCGCATCAGGTTGTCCTGCAGGGAGAGGTAGAAGCGGCTCGAGCCCGGATCGCCCTGACGACCGGAACGGCCACGCAGCTGGTTGTCGATACGGCGCGACTCGTGGCGTTCGGTGCCGACCACATGCAGCCCCCCCGCCTCCAGCACCTGTTGATGGCGCGCCTTCCAGGCCGTCTTGACCTCTTCGATCCCGGCTGCATCGGCTTGCTCGCCAAGGCTCTCCAGCTCCGCCTCCAGATTACCGCCGAGCACGATATCGGTACCACGACCCGCCATATTGGTGGCGATGGTGACGGCGCCTGGCCGCCCCGCCTGGGCGACAATACCCGCCTCCTGCTCGTGGTGCTTGGCGTTGAGCACCTTGTGATCGACCTTCGCCTGGTTGAGCAGATTGGAAATCAGCTCCGAAGCCTCAATGGAGGCGGTACCCACCAGCACCGGCTGGCCCCGCTTGACACAGTCGCGCACATCCTCGAGGATCGCCTCGTACTTCTCCTCCGGCGTCAAATAGACCAGATCGCCCATGTCATCTCGGATCATCGCCATGTTGGTGGGGATGACCACCACCTCGAGGCCGTAGATCTGCTGGAACTCGTAGGCCTCGGTGTCGGCCGTACCGGTCATGCCGGAGAGTTTCCGATAGAGCCGGAAGTAGTTCTGAAAGGTGATCGAGGCAAGGGTCTGGTTCTCATTCTGAATCGCCACTCCCTCCTTGGCCTCCACCGCCTGATGCAGGCCGTCTGACCAACGCCGCCCCGGCATGGTGCGGCCGGTAAACTCGTCGACGATCACCACCTGGCCCTCTTTGATGATGTAGTCCACATTGCGCTGGAACAGGGCGTGGGCACGCAGCGCGGCGTTCACATGGTGCATCAGGAGAATGTTGCCGGAATCATAGAGGCTGGCCCCCTCCTCCAGCAGCCCCAACTCGGTCAACATATCCTCCACGTGCTGATGTCCCTCCTCGCTGAGAAAGCACTGGCGGGCCTTCTCATCCACCGAGTAGTCGCCGGGGCCGAAATCGGGCTTGCCCTCTTCGTTGGTGACCGGCTCCTGACGGCTCAGGCGCGGAATGATTTCGTTGACCGCTTTATAGAGTTCGGAGGAGTCGTCGGTGGGACCGGAGATGATCAGCGGTGTACGCGCCTCGTCGATGAGAATCGAGTCGACCTCGTCAACGATGGCGAAAAAGGGCGCGCGCTGCACCCGCTGATCGGCGCTGAACGCCATATTGTCGCGCAGGTAATCGAAACCGTATTCGTTGTTGGTGCCATAAGTGATATCGGCCGCATAGGCCTCCCTCCGGGTCACCGGCCGCAAATGGGGATAGCCGCCCGCCTTACCGTCATAGTCGGGATCGTAGAGATAGGAGGAACTGTCCGGTCCCATACCGCCGGAGGAGTTGATGACGCCGGTGGTGAGGCCGAGAAAGCGGTAGAGACGCCCCATCCAGGCGGCATCGCGACGCGCCAGATAGTCGTTGACGGTCACCACATGCACACCCTTCGCCGGCAAGGCGTTGAGATAGGCGGCCAGGGTCGCCACCAGGGTCTTGCCCTCACCGGTGCGCATCTCGGCGATCTTGCCCTGATGCAGCACCATGCCGCCGATCAACTGGACGTCGAAGTGGCGCATCTCCATCACTCGACGCCCCGTCTCCCTGACCACGGCGAAGGCCTCGACCAGCAGGCTATCCAATGTCTCACCCGCTTCCAAACGCTGGCGCAAAACGGCGGTCTTGCCGCTTAACGCCTCATCGGAGAGTTGCTGCAGTTCCGTTTCCAACTGATTGATCTGCGCAACGGTTTTGAAGAGACGTTTGATCAGGCGCTGATTACGGCTGCCGAAGATCTTCTTAAGGATATTACTAACCATGAATTGGAGTTTCCGTCAGGACTGCGAAATCATACGATCATACAGCATGCGCGGAGTTTGCTGAAGAAACGAGGTGCGAGTTGTGAGATGTGCGGGCTTTAGATCTGCGAAAAGATGGGTGGATCGCAGAAATTAGGCCGCGTCGCGCATCCTTTTCGAGCGGATGTACTTGGTGGGATTGACCGCTTTGCCGTTCTTAACCACTTCGAAATGGACATGGGGTCCGGTGGATCGACCGGACGATCCCATAGTGGCGATGATCTGACCCTGCTTGATACGATCGCCGATCTCAACCAGGATCTTCTTGTTGTGGCCATAACGGGTGACCAGGCCTTTGCCGTGGTGGATTTCAACCAGCTCGCCATAACCGTAGCGCTCGCCGGCCCAGGTCACCACACCGGCGGCGACGGCCACCACCTCGGAGCCCTCTTTGCCGGCGAAGTCCATGCCTTTATGCATGGTCCGCTTACCGGTGAAGGGGTCGTTGCGCATGCCGAAATAGGAGGAGATCCAGCCCTTTTTGATGGGCCGCCCGGCCGGATGCAGCGACTCCTCGAGATTGGAGTTCATGATCAGGTCTTCCACCAACGCCAGCTGGCGCTGACGATCATCGATCATCTGCTCGAGACGCTTCACCTCTACCAACAGGTTTGGCAACGCCGACTGTTGGCTGGCGGCATCGTCCCCTTCGGGACCACCCAATGCGGGCGGCTCCTCGAAGTTGAATTCACCCTTATCGAGACGACCGATCTCCACTAATCGTTCGCCCAGGGCATCGATGCGCAAAAGCTGGGACTGCAGTTTACCCATGCGTATCGCCATGGCATCGATTTCGCTTTGCGCGCTGGTCTGGACATCTTCCAGCAGCTTCCGCTCATGGGCGAAGGTCCTTTTCAGGCTCATCACCAGCTGGTGCTCGGGAAATACGGCATCGGATAGCCCCATCTGGTAACCTGTCCACATCATGCCGACACCAAAGAAACCAAAGACGAAAAAAACCAGGGAGGCATACATAGAGCGTACCACTGTGCTGCAGGACTTTCCTATTCCATGTGAGTATACGGTTTTCATATTAACTTAAAGGCAAAACAACAGATGTCGGCTACATCTCAATATCGGTCATAATTCTTTAAACTTTAACATTTCACGTTCGAAATGTGTTGTTTTTCTTGATTAATTTTTAAATTCGATGAATTCAATCACTAAAATCCTACATACTCAAGGCAGTCTGACCCAGCTGAACAGACAGCTCGCCCAACAGCAGAGACTGGCCGAGCGGGTCCGAGACCTGCTGCCGCCGCCCCTCAATGAACAGCTCCTGGCGGCCGTGCTCAATGACAGGAGACTCACCCTGCTGGTCCAGTCACCTGTCTGGGCCAGTCGCCTGCGCTATTTGGCTCCCCAGCTGCTGCGCCAGTTGCGACAGCAGGGATTGCTGGTGGAGCAGCTTCACCCGCGCATTGTGCCGGCAGAGGGAAAGACACGGAAAAGCACGCCGCGCAAGGCTAGCGTCCTGAGCCCGCAAAACGCCAAACTGCTGCGGCAGACTGCCGAAGCGCTGGAGGCAGGTCCACTTCGGGAAGCGCTACTAAAACTCAGTCGGCATCAGAATAGATAAGGGCCGCAACACCGTGCTAGTGTGGTGTCTCATATTGTTTGACGATTGTAACGTGACGCTAAGCGGCTAGCCGCGCTCCGCAGGGAGGAGTGGCGCATGGATGTGCCGTTTACGGACCGAAGGGTGGAGCGGCATGCCCTTTTCAAGGAGCGCAACAACGCGGATGGCCGCTTAGCGTCTCGCCCGAAGGGAAGCCCGCTCAGATCGGGGCGATGCGTTAGGGCTTGAGAATGCTGCTTGACAGATCCTATTACCCCAGCGTCGTATGGGCCGGACGCATGTAAGAGATCGGCGCTTGCCCCGGCTCGTCGAAGGTAATCTCCTCCCAGGCGTCCCGCTGGTGAATCAGCTCGCGCAACAGGCGGTTGTTGAGGGCATGGCCCGATTTATGGCCGTTGAAGGCGCCGATCAGGCTGTGTCCCAGAAGGTACAGGTCGCCGATGGCGTCGAGAATCTTGTGCTTGACGAACTCATCCTCGTAGCGCAGACCGTCCTCATTCATGACCCTGTAGTCGTCTACCACAATGGCGTTATCGAGGCTGCCGCCCAGGGCCAGCTCCTTCTGACGCAACATCTCGATGTCGCGCAGGAAACCGAAGGTAC
>JASFJY010000362.1:0-4457 GCA_050119415.1 Chromatiales bacterium
ATTTCATGGATGTCCAGTTTGTTCCAGTTTGTTCAATGCGATGTCCAGTTTGTTCACAAGTAAAAATAACCTCTGACGGATTAATCAATAATCATGCGTCCGCCGGATCAAGAATTTGTTGTTGTGCACATAATCGTCGATAAGTCTCACTGCTGGCGAGCAGTTCGTGGTGGCTTCCCCGCTCGACAATGTCTCCTTTGTGCATCAGGAGGATCTGATCCATTCTCTCCAGACCGCGAACCCGGTGAGTCACCAGCAGCAGGCTGCGTCCCTCGGACCATTGCAGGATGTTCTCCATCATGAGTTGTTCGGTGTGGGGGTCGAGGCCCTCGGTGGGTTCGTCGAGGATCAGGATCGGCGCCTCTTTGAGCAGGGCGCGGGCGATGGCGAGTCGACGTATCTGGCCGCCGGAGAGGCGCAGGCCGAGTTCACCGACGCGGGTTTCGTAGCCCTCGGGCTGGGTGGCGATGAAGTCGTGGATCATGGCCAGTCGGCAGGCGTCTTCGAGAGCGGCTTGGTCGGCCTCTGGATTGGCCAGCTGGAGGTTGTCACGGATGCTGGCGTTGAAGAGGTGGTTGTATTGTGTCGCCACGGCGATGTGCTTGCGCAGGTCTTCGCCGGGGATTGAAGAGTAGGGGACGCCACCCAGGGTGAGGTTGCCTTCGTCGGGGCTGCGGAACTTGAGCAACAGCTGTAGTAGGGTGGTCTTGCCGCTGCCGCTGGGGCCGATCAGAGCCAGTTTAGCGCCGGCGGGCAGCCTGAGGTTAAGGCCTTGCAATACCGTTGATGCGGTTGCGGGATAGGTGAAGCGGAGATCCCGCACCTCCAGAGTCAGTTCTTGTGGCAGGGAGGCGGGTGACGAGGGTTCTTGCACCGCCGGTGGGCTATCGACCAGGGCGAAGATTCGGCGGGCCGCCGCCAGGGTCTCGCCCAGACCTTGAAAGGCGGCGGGCAGCGGGGCGATGGCCTCGAAGCTGGCCAGGGCGAATAGGGCCAGCATGGCCAGCTGCGCCGGTGGCAGTTCAGCGCTGTGGACCATCGGGATTGCCGTCAGCGCCAACAGCCACATGGCCAGGTTGGCGCAGAGTCCCACCGCTCCCTGGGCAATACCGTCGAGCTGGCTTATATGCGATTGAGCTTTTGCCAGCTCTTGGCTCAGCCGGGCGATGCGGGCGGCGTGGCGTGCGTCGGCGCCGTCGATCAGCAGCTCACCCATGCCCTGCAGGTCATTCACCAGGTTGGCGCGCAGGTCGCTGGATAGGGTGATGAGGCGTTGCCCCGTCGGCGTTGCCAGACGGTTCAGAAGGAGGGGCAGGGCTATGCCGGCCAATCCCAGCAGTGCGGCCTCGATGAGGGCCAGCAGTGGGCTGAACCACAGCAGAAAGAGCACGAACACCAGGGTGGATGCCAGCGCTACGACGGTTGGTAGCAGCAGTCGCAAGTAGAAGTGGTCGAGGGTGTCGATGTCGGCGCGCAGGCGACTCAGCAGATCGCCGCTGCGATAGTGTTCCAGTACTGCCGGGGCCAGGGGTTCCAGCCGTAGGTAGAACCAGACCCGCAGGGTCGAGAGCAATCGCAGCGTGGCCTCATGGGTAACCAGCCGCTCGCCGTAACGGCCGACGGTGCGCACAATGGCGCAGGCGCGGATCACCGCTGCCGGGGTGAAATAGTTCATGCTCACGCCAGCCACCCCGGCCAGGGCCATGGCGGCGATGAACCAGCCCGACACAGCCATCAGGGCCACATTGGCCAACAGGGTGGCCAATGAGAGCAGGCCGCCCAGCAACAGCCAGCCCCTGACGGGTCGCAGAATCTGCAGCAGACGCAGAATGGGATTCATGCGTCTCCTCCCTCATAGGCACTTACCAGCCGGTGATAGATCCCCCGCTTTGCCAAGAGGGCGCTATGGTCGCCCTCCTCGACGAGCCTGCCCTGGTCGAGTACCAGGATACGCTGCATTTGTCGCACTGTACGCAGGCGGTGGGCCACCATGATCAGGGTGCGGCCCTGCGCCAGCGTCTTGATGGCTTGGTGGATCAGCGTCTCACTCTCCAGGTCGAGGTGGGCGGTCGCCTCGTCGAGGATCACCAGCGGGGCGTCTTTGAGGAGGGCGCGTGCCAGGGCGATACGCTGGATCTGTCCGCCGGAGAGCCCCTGCCCTCCTTCGCCGACAAGTGTGTTGTAGCCTTTTGGTAAGTCCTGGATGAAGTCGTGGGCGTAAGCGAGTCGGGCCGCCCGCTCCACCTCGGTTTGATCTGCATCGGGACGGGCCAGGCGGATGTTGTCGGCCAGGCTGCCGTGAAACAGATGGGCGCGCTGAGGTACCCAGGCTATCTGGCGTCGCCAGATGGTTGGCTCAAGGGTCGTTAGCGGTTGTTCGTTGGTTTGAATGCTGCCTTCGCCGGGCGGCTGGAAGCCGAGCAGCAGGTTGAGCAGGGTGCTCTTACCGGCGCCGCTGGGGCCGACGATAGCGACCTGTTCGCCGGGCTCAATGGTCAAGTCAAGCCCCTGCAAGGCACGACGACCATCCGCATAGGTGAAGCCAACATCACTCAGGCACAGGCCGATCGGGCCTTCGAACATCAGCGGTTCGGTATGAGCGGGGACCCTATGCGGTAGCGGGGCGTCGAGAATCTTGAGCATGTTTTCGGCGGCGCCGATGGCGGCCATGCGGGCGTGGTAGTGGGTTCCCAGGTTGCGCAGCGGCAGGTAGAACTCGGGTGCCAGTAGCAGTACGAAAAAGCCATAGAGAAAATCGAGCTCGCCCCAATAGAGGCGGAAACCGATCAGCACGGCGACGATGGCGATGCTAACAGTGGAGAAGAACTCCAATGCAAAGGATGAGAGGAAGGCGATGCGCAGTACCGACATGGTGGAGTGACGGTAGTCGTCGGAGATGCGTGCGATAACGGCCGCCTCGCGCCGACTGGCGTTGAACAGCTTGAGGCTGGTGAGCCCCTGGAGGATGTCGAGGAAGTAGGCGCTCATACGGGCCAGCTGCTGCCACTGTCGTTGATTGCGTCGTTCGGCACCCTTGCCGATGAGTATCATGAAGAAGGGGATCAGGGGGGCGGTGCCAAGCATCACCAGGGCCGAGATCCAGTCGATGGGAAAGACGAAGGCCAATATCGACAGGGGCACCAGGGCCATCAGTGAGATGGCCGGCAGGAAGCGGGCGTAGTAGGCCTCCAGCGCCTCGATGCCATCGCTCAGGGTGTTGACCAGATCGCCGCTGCGCTGTTCGTTGAGAAAGACTGGGCCGAGCTGACACAATCTTGTATAGAGGGTGTCTCTCAGACTCAGCTTGATTCGCTGGGCGGCGTCGTGGGCGGTTCGTTCCGAAGCCCAGGCAAGAGCCGCGCGAGCGGCGAATAGGACCAGCAGGGTCCAGAGCCAGGGCATCACCTCGCCCAGGGAGTGCCGGTCGAAGATGACCCCGGAGACTGCCTGGGCCAGACAACCGGCCTGCAGAATCAGCAACCAGCCCGAGAGGGTGCCGAGGGCCACCGCCTGTTTGAGTCTGTTACCGGCGTGGGATTTCTGCGCTTTCAGCCAACTGGCGGAAAGGGGGGGTTGTGAGTTTTTGCTTTCGAATTTTACGTTGGATGATTTCGTTTCGCTCACGGTTGTTTTTTCCTCACCCCGCCCCTCTCCCGGAGTTTAGAGGGGGCCTGGATAACAGGATCATGAGTTGCTGTGATGTCTGAAATACGCGATTGTGCTGGACGTTCACTTGGCAACAGATACCCAGGGTCTGGCCCTGAAATTAAAAATAGAAGTCCCCTCGCCCTCAGGGAGAGGGTCAGGGGATCATAAGTTGGTGCGTCCCTAAGCGTACATTCAATGCGAAACTCATCGCTCTTGTTTTTTCATCTCATGAGCATCTATTTCAGAACAACTGTGTTGCCGATCAGTCCTTGATCGAAACCAAGTGGGTCTCTTCGATATAGGCCTTCTCCGCTTCAGTCAGCTCGATATTGTCGTAACCGGTGATCATGGTCTTGATGTAGTGGGTCGGGGTCTTGCCGGTGGTTGTCATGTAGATGTGGATGATCACGAAGGTGCCCATCAGGTAGGCCGCCGCCGTATGCACAAAGGCGATCAGTGTCAGCCCCTGGCCAGACCAGCTATAGCCGCTCCACAGGTCGTAGAGCAGGTAGACGATACCTGAAGACCACAGCGCCGGGCCGATCAACAGCATGAAGCTCATATAGGCGAGCGACTGCAGGGCGTTCTGCTTGCGCTGCAGCCCTTTCTTGTAGGGGTGGGGCTCGCCCACCAGGATGCCGTAGGCGTAGAAGCGGATGACCTTCAGTACCCCCTCCTTGAAGAGGTATTGGCGCCACTGGCCGGTGGTGAAGTTCCAGAAGGTGGTGAACATCCACAACAGGATCAGCGCCAGTGCGGCATAACTATGGATAATTACTGCGGTGCGGAAGTCGAGCCAGTCGTGCAAT
>JASFJY010000363.1:0-4450 GCA_050119415.1 Chromatiales bacterium
AGGTGATCGAGGGGCCGTTGATGGATGGCATGAATGTGGTCGGCGACCTCTTCGGCGCCGGCAAGATGTTTCTGCCCCAGGTAGTGAAATCAGCCCGCGTGATGAAGAAGGCGGTGGCCTACCTGGAACCCTACCTGGAAGCCGAGAAGGCTGCCCTGATTGAAACGGGTGAGGCCCAGGCCCAGGGGAAGATCCTCATGGCCACGGTCAAGGGTGATGTACACGATATCGGCAAGAATATCGTCTCTGTGGTCCTGCAGTGTAACAACTACGAGGTGGTCGACCTGGGCGTGATGGTGCCGGCGGACAGGATCCTGCAGGAGGCGAAGGCGCAACAGGTCGACATCATCGGCCTTTCCGGTCTCATCACCCCTTCACTGGACGAGATGGTCCACGTAGCCAAGGAGATGCAACGGCTCGGTATGAAGCAGCCGTTGATGATCGGCGGCGCCACTACCTCCGTTGCCCACACCGCGGTGAAGATCGAGCCCCAGTACGAACACCCGGTGGTCTATGTGCCGGACGCCTCCCGTGCCGTCGGGGTGGCTTCGAACCTGCTTTCCAGCGAGTTGCGTGACGGTTATGCGACCCGCCTGCGCGAAGAGTACGCAGCAGTGCGGGAGCGTCGCGCCGCGGCCAACGAGGCGCGCAACCTGATTCCCATCGCCGAGGCGCGAAGCAATCCGACACCGATCGACTGGGCGGCTTTCACGGCAGTGACACCCAACCTCTGCCGAAGCGACTTCAAGCCACCTCAGGGCGGCCGGCTGGTCCGACTGCGGGATTCGGCAGCGGACAATCTGTCCACAGCCAGCCTGCTGGTGCTCGAAGACATCCCCATTGCGGAGTTTACGGACTATATCGACTGGACCTTCTTCTTCCACGCCTGGCAGCTCAAAGGGCGCTATCCCCAGATCCTCGACGATCCGGAGAAGGGCGAGGAGGCCGGTAAACTCCACGCCGACGCCCAGGCCATGCTGGAGCGGGTGATAGCCGGAAAGTGGCTGCGCGCCGCTGCCGTGGTTGGCCTTCTACCCGCTAATGCGCGGGGCGACGACATTGTTGTCTACAGCGATGATCGGCGCGAGCAAAGGCTCACCACGCTACACAACTTGCGCAAGCAGGGACGCCAGCCCGCTGGCAAGTATAACGAGTGTCTGGCTGACTTTATTGCGCCTGCCGACAGCGGCAAGCCCGACTATCTGGGCGCTTTCGCCTGCACATCCGGCATCGGCATCGATGAAAAGCTGGCCGAGTTCGAGCGCGACCACGACGACTACCACGCCATCATGCTCAAAGCCCTGGCCGACCGTCTGGCAGAGGCGCTGGCGGAGTGGCTGCACGAACGGGTAAGGCAGGAATACTGGGGTTATGCCCAGGACGAGTCCTTCAGCAACGAGGAGCTGATCGCCGAGCGTTACAGCGGCATCCGCCCCGCCCTGGGCTACCCGGCCAGCCCCGACCATACGGAAAAGGATCTGCTCTGGTCCCTGCTCTCGGTAGAGAAAAACACAGGCATCTGGCTTACCGAGAGTAAAGCGATGGTGCCCACCGCCGCGGTCAGCGGTCTCTATTTCAGCCATCCCGAGAGCCGCTACTTCGCCGTCGGCAAGCTCAACCGGGACCAAGTGGCCGACTACGCCGAACGCAAGGGGATGCCGCTGACCGAGGCCGAGCGCTGGTTGGCGCCTAACCTGGCCTATGAACCGCAGGGCGCTTAAGATGAGTGTTTCACCCGATCTTGGCTTCAAGCTGCGTTGTCTCTGGTGCGGCAAGCCGCACCGTAACCGTTCAAGAGGCCGGCAAATCCGCCGATAGGATCAAAACCGCTCTGGATATGGAGTCATGCCATGGAAGCCGCCCGAGCCGCTTTCGCTTTCACTGATCTCAAGCGCAACCTGCTGGCCGGTCTGCGCCTCGCCACCGGTCGTCCACTCGAGCCAGAGGCCTTTGTCACCACCTTCGAGCAGGGACTTTGGCTGCTGCTCACGCTGATCGGCCTGGAACTGCTGCTCGGCTTGATCGTCACGGATCAGCCCGCCGTTTTCTACACTCACGGGCTCAACTACCTGGGTGCCGTCTATCTCTTCGATCTGATGCTGATAATGCTGATCGCCCACCTGGCGAAAGCCGACCCGGCCCAGACCGGCGGACTGCTGATCGCCAATCTGGCCGCCACGCCCCTCTATCTGGCGGTCACCCTCCTGCTGTTTCACTACAGCGCGGAAAGTGCATCCGGCCTGCTGCGGATTTCGGCAATCTGGCTGTTGCCGATCGCCTGGCAGCTCTACATCCTGTTTCGCCTGCTGCGGCTGTTCCTGGCCATCCGCATCGGCCATGCCCTTTCTCTGGCCACCTGTAACATCGCCTTGAGTATCTCAAGCCTCTGGATCCTGCCTCAGAGTGAACTTTGGTACACCGCCCCCCCCGATCCAACCAGCGGTCCCTTCGCCAAGCTCCAGCAACTGAGCGTGGAGGATCTCTTCTACGACCAGCGGCCACTGTTGCAGCGGACGCTGCGGGATCTGCACGCACAAAGGCCCGGGGTCACCGACCTCTATCTGCTGGCAGTGGGCGGTTACGGTCTGCAGCGGGTCTTCCTTAACGAGGTGGAGTATGTGCGCGACCTGTTCGATATACGTTACGACACCCAAGACCGTTCACTGGTGTTGGTCAACAATGTGGAGACCATCGACCGTTACCCGCTGGCCAACCGACACAACCTGCGAGACGCCCTGAACGCCATCGGCAAACGGATGGATACGGATGAGGATATGCTGTTTCTCTTCATGACCTCCCACGGCAACAGCAACCATCGATTCTCCGTCAGTTTCGGCCCCGTCCCGCTGGACGACCTGACGCCGCAACAGGTGCGTCAGGCACTGGATGACGCCGGTATCCGTTGGCGGGTGATTATCGTATCCAGTTGTTATTCAGGTGGCTTCATCGAACCGCTCAAGGATACACATACCCTGGTCATCACCGCCGCGGCGCCCGACCGGCAATCCTTCGGCTGCGGTGCGGCCAGCGAGTTTACCGATTTCGCCACGGCCTACTTCAAGCATGCCTTGAAGCAACAACGGGATTTCATCCAAGCCTTCGACCTGGCAGCCGCCTGGGTCGCCGACAAAGAGCAGCGCGAGCAACTCGAGGCCTCTCAGCCACAACGCTTCGTCGGCGAGGCGATGCGCGAAAAGCTGGCGCTACTCGACCTTGAGTGGCGACGACAAGCAATCAGGACGACTGACAAAACCGGCGCCTGTGGCAACGGCTCGACCGAGACCGCCTGCAGCCTCTGACGACGGCCGCTATCGCAGATCGACGCTGCCCTGTTTATCGAGGGGGATACGGAAAGGCGCCAACATGGAATTCGAACTTGCCGCCTCCATCGAGCCGCTCAGATCGTAGCGGATGCCGCTGCCGAGCAGGGCCGAATAGAGCCCCCTGCCCGCTTGGGCGAAGTCGAGGTTGAGTGGCAGGGATAGGCGCCCCTGTCCCTCCTGTTGGACCTTGACCTGCTTGTCGACCAGCCCCCCGCCCACGTCGTAGCCGTTGAGCTTCAGATGGTAGTTGAGCTTATTCAACAGCAGGGAGAAGCTGTTGGGATTGTCGACCTCCAGTTCCAGCAGCAGCCTGGCGCCGCTCAGGGTGAGCTGTTGCACATCCAGCGAGCGCAGGCTCACCGCCGGCATCTCGGGAATCGGAAACTCGCCCTGGTGGCTCACCGGCACCCGCACCTCGCCGAGCAGGGGCACCTCAAAGCCCATCCCCAGATCGAGCTGATAGCCCACCTGTTCCGCCCCTTTGAGTTGCCGGTAGCTGTTCAATAGCTGCTGAAAGCCGAGCCGTACCGGAACTTGCACCTGGCTGCTGCCGTTGGCCGACAGCTTCATGCCCATGGTCTGGTTACCCTGCAGGAAGGAGCTGCCCAACAGTTTGAGGTCGTAGTCGAAACCGGCCAGAGAGATGCCGACCGGATTGGGGTTGTCGACCTGCACGTCGAAGGTGAGATCGACACCGTTCATGTCGAGACCGGTCAGCTTCAAACCCGCAACCTTGGCCGTCGGCCTCTGGCCCTCCAGCGCCTGGCCGACCTGCTCGAGGGTGGCGCAACCGGAAAGCAGTAACAGCTGAACCAGGACGGTGATCAATAGCAGCGTTCGCAACATGAGGGGGCTCCAGACGATGATTTGACTGACAGTCGAACGATATTAACCCGGCAACCAACTATGTCGTGCTCAGGGCTTCAAGCCACGCCTTTATCAAGGCGTGCCTCGCCGGCAAGGGTGATTCCCTTGGCAAGAGCCACAACACCGAGCAAGAGCAGGCTTGAAGCCCCTGATCGATTGATCTTTAAAAGACAGGCCGCGGTATGCCAGCCAACAGACTGCGTTATCAAAACTTGCCGTAGGATTGCTACAGCGGCCTGTCTTTTAAAGATCAATCGATC
>JASFJY010000364.1:0-4448 GCA_050119415.1 Chromatiales bacterium
GTTCGAACATGATACCGCCCCAATCGTAGCCGTCGGGCATGCTGGCGCTGAAGTCGATGCCATGCGTCTGCAGGTAGTGCGCGAGAAGCGTGCCGACGATGGAACCGATCAGCGCCGAAACCAGGGCCAGGAAGAGGGATTCCAACAGCACCATCAGCAGCAGCCTGCGGCGCTTCATGCCGATGGCCAAAAGGATGCCGAACTCATGGGTGCGTTCATGCACCGCCATCAGCATGGTGTTGAGCATGCCCAGCGAGGCCAGGCCGACGACGATCAGGCCCATCAGCAGCAGCATCGACCCGCTCAACTGCAGCATGTCGGAGACGGCGGGATTGAGCTGCCGCCAATTGCGCACCACCGCCACGCCACCCAGTGAATCGAGGGGTTGCTGCGCCTGCAATCGCGAAAGCTCGGCATCCAGCGCCGACTGCGTCTGTGCCAGCAGGCCGATATCGTCCAACTTGACCGCCACTTCATGAAATCCGCTTTCCAGATAGAGCAGTTCCCGGTAGGCCGCCACCGACATCAACACGCCCATGCGATCGAAAGCGGGTTCAAGGGGTTTGAGCACCCCAGCCACACGATAGAGGGCGTTGCCGATGCTGCCGTCGGCGGCCTGGGTCACCAGCACCAGTTCACTGCCGGGTTCGAGTTGCATGTTTTTCGCCAGCTGAGCGCCAACCAGCAGGTTATAGCGGTTCAGGCCGGAGGCCGTGGTATCGGCCAGGTCAAGCAACGCTTCTCCCCGACGCACATGAGACAACATGGCGGTCACCGCGGATTCACGCTGCGCATCCACGGCCCGGATCAAGACGCCGGTGGAGGTCTCTACAGTGCTGGCGAGCCCCGCCGCATAGAGGCGCGGCGCCATGTGGATCGAGGGAAAGGCATTTTCCATCCGCTCCAGGTAGGACCAGGGCAGCGTGGCGTAGAGATCCTGATCGTCGATGAAGGCCTGACGGTGTATTTGCAAATGGCCGCTGCTGACTTCGGTGGCGTTGCGCACCATCTGCCGCGACAAACCCTCGAGCAGGGCGGCGTAGAGGATCACCATCACCAGGCCGCCCACCAGCGCGGAAATGGTCAGCGCACTGCGCACCGGATTGCGCCAGATGTTGCGCCAGGCGATAAATATCAAAAGGCCTAGTGGGGCAGCCCTAAAGGGTACGGAATCCATGACGAGATAGACTAGCGCCGCTGTTGCAGGTTGCGCAGGGAGAAGAAGGAGGTCTCGAGCGGCACGCCGAATTCGATGGCGTCATAGCGGATCACCGTCGATTCGTCCGGCTTCTCCTGCGGTTGCAGACTTAGACGCATGGGCACGCTGCGACCATTTACCAGTTTGACCTGATCGAAGACAAGGGTACGAATCAAGACGCCCTCTTCATCGTAATAACTGGCCTTGTGGGGCGCCAGTGTCCGCTGCTCGATCTCCATCACCACCTTGCCCCAGACCACCGCGGCGTTCGGTTTCGCCAGCGAAGTCACTTCATAGATGGAGCGGCCGTCGCGCTCCCCTTCGAAACTGATGCCGGAGTCGTAGTCGTCCTCGAAGGTGCTCTCCTTGACCAGATCGTCGTTGGTGAAGTGGCTGCCCATCCAGGAGCCCGACATCATGCTCGAAGGCACCTTGGTCACGCGGTTGATCTTGGGCAGATAGTTCCAGATGTTCTCCTTGACCTTGAGGGTGGCGATGCCGCTGTCCTTGACCGGTTGGCGGATCACCACCAGGGAGTAGTCCTTACCACGGGACCAGGCATCCATGGTCATGCTGCGTTGGTAGCGGCGGGTCTTGACCTTCATGGTCATGCGGGCCTGGGATGTTTCGCCGCGCCAAAGTCTATCAATGTGGCGAACCAGCGTCTCCACCTCCATCGCCTGCAGCGTCTCTACCGCGGATAACAGCAGCAGCATTGAGATTGCGACACCGATAACTTTCCATCCTGCTCTGTCCATCACCGGCATCCCTCCTTGTTTCACTGCATGGTGCATGGAAACTAATGAAACTGTGCTAATAAGTCAATGAGGTGGAGCAAAGATCGGGGCGACCACGCTTCTCCGCCGATTCCATAAAAAGCCCCCAACCTTCCTATACTTAAACTTACATATGAACAGACGCCGCTTTCTTCAATACCTTGGCCTGACAGCCGTCGCTACCGGCTCGCCCGGGTTCGTCGGCTGTGGAAAGGCGCCGACGCTGAACGTCACGATCCATCCCTGGGTGGGTTATGAAACGCTCTATCACGCCAGAGATTTCAACTGGTTACCCACCAGGATACAGCTTAACGACTATTCCATCCTGGGGGAATCTCTGGCAGCCCTGCAATCCGGCGAAGCGGACGCCGCTTGCTTGACGCTGGATGAGATGCTGCGCTCACGCGCTTCAGGGATACCCCTCTCGGCGGCACTGGTTTTTAACGTGTCGGCGGGAGCGGACATGGTGATAGCCCGCCCGGAGATCGAGGCCTTGGCCGATTTGGCCGACAAACGTATCGGATACGACCCGGACAGCGTCGGCGCCCTGGTCTTCGCCAAGCTGCTGGATGCAGCTGAACTCCCTCCATCGGCTGTGACACAGGTCAACCTCCCCCCCGCCAAACAACTCGACGCCTGGCGCAGAGGCGAGGTGGACGCGGTCGTTACCTATGAACCGATCGCGTCCGCCCTCACGTACGAAGGCGCGCGCAATCTGTTCGACAGCCGGCAGATGCCCGACACCATCATTGACGTGCTGGCGGTTCGCCGTGACCACCAGGAGATATTGCCCCTGTTGCGCGACCTCGTGTCGATCCACTTCCGCGCCCTCGACTATATACGCGGCAACGAAGAGGACGCCGTTCAGCGTATTTCCGCACGCAATGAGATCAGCCCGCGAGAGGTGCGCCAAGCGCTGGCAGGCATCACCCTTCCCACACTCGCCGCCAATCGCGGCTATCTTCTCGGTAAAGAGCCCGGCCTGGTCCGGGCGGCAAAAGCTCTCTCCAGGCTGATGGTCCGTTATGGCCTGCTGACACAGGAGGACGATCTTAGGAACCTGGTCCTGCCGGATGCCCTGCCGCAAAATGGGCCATAGACCGATGAGACGCCTGCTCACCGTCGCCCTTCTGCTGCTGCTCTCGCTCTCCATGCTCCCCGCGGCCGGCGAAACGCCGCTGCGCTTAGGCGTACTCGCCTACCGACCCAAACCTCAAACCATGGCCAAGTGGCAGCCACTGGCCGACTATCTGCAAACCAGGCTTGGGCGGCCGATTATTCTTTCGGTGCATGATCATAACGAATTGAGCGCGGCCGTGGGGCGGCGTGCGTTGGATGTGGTGATCACCACCGCCAACCACTTCATTCTACTGCAGCACACCAGCGGCCTCTCCGCACCCTTGGCCACATTGATTACCCTTGAGAGGGGCTACGAGCTCACGGCCTATGGCGGAACCATCATCACCCGTGCCGACCGCGACGATATCGACACCCTCGTCGACCTTGACGGTAAGCTCATTGCCTCGGTCTCCAGGGAAGCATTCGGCGGCTTTCAGATGCAGGCCTACGAATTCACCGAAGCGGGTCTGCCCCTGCCTAGTGGGGAGAACCTGCTGCTTACGGGACAGCCCCACGATCGTGTCATCGAAGCGGTCCGTACCAACCGCGCTGATGCCGGTTTCATACGCGCAGGAGTGCTCGAAGCGCTTGCGCTCGAAGGAAAGCTCGATCTGAACGACTACAAGATCATCAACACTCAGCGCCTGGCGGATTTTCCCTATGCGGTTTCCACCCGGCTCTACCCGGAATGGCCCGTGGCGTTGATGCCGCAAGTCGAAAAATTTCTCGCCACCCGGCTGGCCGCCGCCCTCTATTCACTACCGCACGGCAGTTTAAGCGGCCCGGCTGCGAGCATCGACGGATTCGTCACCCCCGCCAACTACGACGGTGTCGAAAGACTCATGCGGCGCCTGCATCTGCCTCCCTTCGACCGTCTGCCGGTGATCACGCTTGCCGATCTCTGGCATCGCCATACGCTTTGGATAGTCACGCTGGCGGGGTTGGGACTGTCGCTCGTTCTGGCCAGTATCGCCCTGGTCATCCTCTACCGCCGCTCCAACCGTTCCCTGCACGAACTCAGGTTGCTCTCCGCGAAAGAGAAGCTGCTGCTGTCGAGCCTCGCCGAGGGCGTCTATGGGGTCAACACCCAGGGACAGTGCATCTTTTTCAACCCCGCGGCGCTGGAGATGCTGGGCTTTGCCGAGCGCGAAGTCATCGGCAAGGATGCGCACAACACCTTCCACGCAGGGCTTGAGGGGCATGTTTCCCATGAGGCGGAATCCTGTCCAATCCACCTCACATTACACGATGGCAAAAAGCGGGAACTGGAAGATAGCTTCTTATGCAAGGACGGACAGACGCTGCCGGTGTTCCTGGGTGTTTCCGCCATGCTCGACGGCAAGACCATTGTCGGC
>JASFJY010000365.1:0-4430 GCA_050119415.1 Chromatiales bacterium
GCTCGACTTTTTCGACCGTCTGAAGTCGGTGAGCCGGGGTTATGCCTCATTCGAGTATGAATTCGTGCGCTTTCAGGCCGCCCCTCTGGTCAAGCTCGATATTCTCATCAACGGGGAGCGAGTCGATGCCCTGTCTCTGATTGTGCATCGCGATCAGGCACAGACGCGGGGTAGGGACCTGACCAGCAAGATGAAGGAACTGATTCCGCGGCAGATGTTCGAAGTCGCCATACAGGCGGCCATCGGCAGTAAAATCATCGCCCGTACCACGGTCAAGGCGCTGCGTAAGAATGTCACCGCGAAATGCTATGGTGGCGACATCACCCGTAAACGCAAACTGCTGGAGAAACAGAAGGCGGGCAAGAAACGCATGAAGCAAGTGGGGCGGGTGGATATACCCCAAGACGCCTTCCTTGCTGTATTACAGGTCGGCAAGGATAATTAACCGCGGGCCAAGATTTCCAAGACACAGGACGAAGTATCGACAATGAATTTTGATTTCCCTACCTTTTTGGTTATCGCCAGTGCACTGACCGGCGGTATATGGCTTTTTGACGCACTGTTTTTGGCCCCGAAGCGGCGTAAGTTGGCGGCAGACGAAGGAGTGGAAACCGAGGAAACCGAGGCTTCCGGTTACAAGGAGCCACTGCTGGTCGAGTACTCGCGCTCGTTTTTTCCGGTTATTTTTATCGTACTGATACTTCGCTCCTTCCTGGTGGAGCCCTTCCGTATTCCCTCCGGTTCCATGATGCCGACCCTGCTGGTGGGCGATTTCATCCTGGTCAACAAGTTCAGCTACGGTATCCGCCTGCCCGTATTGAACAGTAAAGTCATCGATGTCGGAGATCCTCAGCGGGGAGATCCGGTGGTTTTCCGCTATCCCAAGCAACCTCATATCGACTACATCAAACGCGTGGTTGGATTACCGGGCGACACCATCCACTACAAGAATAAAATTCTCTATATCAATGGCGAAGCCATGGAACAGACACCCATTGGCAGCTATAGCGACAACGGTTCGGGTAAACGCATGAACGGAGCTACCAAGGCGGTTGAAAACTTGCATGGTGTGGAACATACCATTCTAGTACATCCGCTGGCGCCGAATTTCGCCAGCGGTTGTTCGGTGTTGGCGCGTGGTCCGATCACCGTGCCTGAAGGTCACTACTTCGTCATGGGTGATAATCGGGACAACAGTAACGATAGCCGCTGCTGGGGCTTCGTGCCGGACGAGAACCTGGTCGGCAAGGCATTCGGCATCTGGATGAATTGGGATTCCGAGTTGGGTGGATTTCCTCCCATTGCCTGGGAGAGAATCGGTAGAAGTATTGACTGATCGGCAACGGGACCGGCATTTATTAAAGAGGTGATTAAGATGCAAAGTCTAAAAAAACAGCAAGGCATAACAATGCTGAGCTGGTTGGTAATTCTCGTCATAGCGGGCTTCATGGTGATGATTGGCATTAGAATCACACCGGTCTATCTTGAACACCTTGCCATCAAAGAATCTCTCCAGTCCATTAAGGATGAACCGTTCATTAGCCGCAAGCCCGTGAGAGAGATTCGCAAAATGCTTTTGCGCCGGCTTGAAATAAACAACATCCGTCATCTATCCAAGGATAATGTCACACTCCAACGCTCGGGTGGAGTAACCACCATCAAGATAGCCTATGAAGAACGCAGACCAGTGGTGGCAAATATTTCTCTGGTAATGACATTTGAAGATTCGATCGAGTTGGTCTCGAATTGAGACCTGATATCGCTAAACTCAGCAGGCAACTGGATTACCAATTCGCCGATCTCCAGCTGCTGGAGCAGGCACTAACTCATCGCAGCGCCGGAGGCCTCAACAACGAAAGGTTGGAGTACCTGGGTGACGCCATTTTGGGATTTGTGGTTGCCGACGCCCTCTATCACCACTTTCCCGAGGCCTCTGAGGGACAGCTGAGCCGTCTGCGTTCAAGCTTGGTGAAAAGAGATACCTTGGCTAAGATAGCCCGTGAATATGAGCTGGGCGCCTTCATGAATTTGGGGCCTGGCGAATTGCGCAGCGGCGGTCATACCCGAACATCGATTTTGGCGGATGGGGTCGAGGCGATTTTTGCCGCTGTCTATCTGGACGGTGGGTATGCAGCCACCCGCAAGGTGATTCTGAACATATTCGCACCACGCATCGACGCTCTGAATCTTGCAGACCACCAGAAAGATCCCAAAACCCGACTGCAGGAATTGCTGCAGTCAAGAAAATTGGGATTACCCAGCTACCGGGTGACAGAGGTCGTGGGTGATCCGCATCAACAGACCTTTCATGTATTGTGCGCAGTGGATGAACTGCAGAAGGAGGCGGCGGGTTCAGGGCCCAGTCGCCGCAAGGCCGAACAGGATGCCGCGGCCAAGTTCTTGAGTAAGTTGAAGCATGAGTAAAAACCTTTCTCATTGTGGCTATGTGGCAATCGTGGGGCGACCTAATGTGGGTAAGTCAACCTTGCTCAATAGGATTCTAGGCATCAAACTGGCCATCACGTCACATAAAGCCCAGACCACACGTCACGCCATTCTTGGCATTACCAGCAGCGACGATGGCCAGGTGGTATACGTCGACACGCCGGGTATCCATGAGCGCTCCGACAATGCCCTGAACCGCTATCTCAACCGTACGGCACGCAGTGTACTGAGCGATGTGGATCTGTTGGTCTTCGTTGTCGAGGCGTTGCGCTGGACCCGGGAGGACGAGAAAGTACTGGCCCATCTGAAACAGGTCCGGGCGCCGGTTATTCTTGCCGTCAACAAGGTGGATAAGATCAAGCAGAAAGAGCATTTATTGCCCTATCTTTCGCAACTGGCGACACGCCATGATTTCCAGGAGATCGTGCCAATCTCCGCCAAAAGCGGCAACAATCTGCAACAGTTGGAGACCTTGGTCGTGCAGGCGTTGCCACCCGGTGAAAAGCTCTATCCCGACGATCAACTGACCGATCGGCCCGAGAGGTTTTTCGCAGCCGAGATGGTCCGTGAACAGATCACACGTCGCTACGCCAAGGAACTACCCTACGCCACCTCGGTGGAGATCGAGAAGTTCGAAGAACTGCAAGGGCGCTATGGCATTCATGCGGTGATCTGGGTGGAGAAGCCCGGACAGAAGGCCATCATCATCGGAAAAAACGGTCTGGCGTTGAAAGAGATGGCGACGCAGGCGAGAAAGTCGATGGAGAAGTTTTTCGACACCAAAGTACATCTGGAAGTCTGGGTCAAGGTTAAAAAGAGCTGGTCCAGCGACGAGAAGGCTCTGGTGAGATTGGGCTACGGAGAGTGATATCCTGACCGGGGGCCTGTTGAGGCTAACTGTGTGAATGGCGACACTTTAATATCGGCCTGCGTTATACATCGCCGCGACTACCGTAATACCAGTCTGCTGCTGGAGCTTTTTACCCCGGACGAAGGGCGGGTGCCCGCCATCGCCAAGGGAGCGAAATCGGGCCGCGCCACTCGCGCCGCGCTGCTGCAGCCTTTCACTCCGTTGGTTGTGGCGCTGCGCGGCCGGGGCGAGATCAAGCAACTGCTTCAGGTTGAAGCGGACGGCCGGGCGTATACGCTGACAGGCGAGCGACTCTACTGTGGTTTCTACCTGAACGAATTACTCATGCGGCTGCTCGAGCGCCGGGACCCCTATCCCAGACTCTATGTCCACTACGTGGAAACTTTGCAACGCCTCTCAAGCGGTGAGATGCCCGACCAGTGTTTGCGCAATTTCGAGGTCGATCTGTTGCAGGAGCTGGGATACGGCATGCTGCTCGATCATACGGCCGACAGTGGCGAAGCGATACAGCCCGAGCGGCTGTACCATTATGAGCTCGAACAGGGCCCCATGAGTCAGGCGTCGGCTTCAAAGGAACAGCAGATCCATGGACGAACGCTGCTATGCCTGCATAATAGGGAGAGGCTGGATGGGCAGTCGGCCGTTGAGGCGAAACGCCTGCTGCGCCGCATCCTTGCCTTCTACCTGGGCGACAAGCCGCTGAAAAGCCGTGAGCTGTTTCAGGGCCTCAAATAAATGTAACTCAATCCTGAGCCCATGGGTTCAGAGGGAGTGTAGCGTGCAACATATTGATTTGCATGGCGTAATAATAATTCGCAGCCATACCCATAGGTCTGGTGGGAATTTATGTATATAGCTAGACGGATCAAGGGCTTGTGCGATGCGCCCCGATGAACTCACGGATTCAGGTCAATAACAAGGGACAGAACTGGGCGTGGAAAACGAACTCTTACTCGGTGTCAATATCGACCATGTAGCGACTTTGCGGCAATCCCGCGGCACCCGTTACCCGGAACCGGTGCAGGCGGCGCTGGTTGCGGAACAGGCGGGCGCAGATGCGATCACACTGCATCTGCGTGAAGACCGGCGTCATATACAGGACCGGGATGTGCAG
>JASFJY010000366.1:0-4422 GCA_050119415.1 Chromatiales bacterium
CATTACCGGAGCTGTTGTCACCTTCAACGATATCAGTGAGCGTAAGCGGGCCGAGGCGGAGCGCAGCCGCATGGAACGTCAGCTCAATCAGCTGCATAAGATGGAGGCGGTGGGCCAGCTGGCGGGCGGTATCGCCCACGAGATCAACACACCGATCCAATACATCGGCGAGACCCTGCGCTTCCTGCAGGCGTCCTGCGATGATATCAACACACTGCTGGACGCCTATCAGGCACTGATGTTGCGAGCGTCGTCGGTAGCGGCGCTGCAACCGCAAGTGGAGCAGATCAAGGCGCTCGTCATGGGGGGGGAGTTCGACACGCTCAAGATCGAGGCGCCAAAGCTGTTGGAACGGTCTCTGGCCAGTACCGAGCAGGTGGCGAGTATCGTCCTCGCCATGAAAGAGTTCTCCCATCCCGGGATGCAGAAGAAATTACCGGCGGATCTGAATAAAATCATTTGCAACATGGTGGCGGTGAGCAAGAACGAATGGAAGTATGTCGCCGAGGCAGAACTGCTGCTCGATCCTGACCTGCCTGAGGTAAGCTGTGTCGGCGGTGAGATATCACAAGTCATGCTGAATCTGATCGTCAATGCCGCCCACGCCATCGAAGCGGCCAGTCGTGAGGGCAAGGGGAAGATCACCATCAGCAGCGAGCTGCGCAACGGAGAGGTGGAGGTTCGCGTTAGCGACACCGGCACCGGTATTCCCGAGGCGGTGCGCGAATCGGTCTTCAACCCCTTCTTCACCACCAAGGAGATAGGAAAGGGTACCGGCCAGGGTTTGGCCATCGCGCAGGACATCGTCGTCATCAAACACCATGGGCAGCTCTTCTTCGAAACCGAGGAGGGCGTGGGTAGCACCTTCGTATTGCGCTTGCCGCTGAATCCGATCGGAGTGGCGCAGACCAGCGATTGACCTGATTCGTCCATGCCAGCGCAATGGCGCCATGCCGATCATAGGCAAGCACCGCAGGGTAACTTGAATTTGCAAGTGCGGTGTATAAACGACTCCACAATGCAGGGCACATTATCACTTGATTGAGGTGATTGGTGGTATGGGCCCTTCATGTCAAAATGCTCCGATGATTGTCTATGTCAAACCACCAAAATCCCTGCTGCGCAAAGTGGGAAAAGCCATTGTCGACTTCGATATGATCCGTCAAGGCGACCGCCTGTTACTGGGGGTCTCGGGCGGTAAGGATTCGCTCTCCTTGCTACAGATCCTCTGTCACCTACGGACCTACGCACCGGTCAAGTTCGAGCTGGGGGTAATCACCGTCGATCCCGAGGTTGAAGGATTCGATCCGGCACCGCTAAAGGCCTATTACGACCACCTGGGCGTACCTTGGCACTATGAGGAACAGCCGATCATGGAGGAGGCGCGCGAGCGCATGGACGGTGACTCCTTCTGCGCCTACTGCGCGCGCATGAAGCGGGGCATCATGTATAACAGCTGCCGGCGGGAGGGCTACAATGTACTGGTGCTCGCCCAACACCTGGATGACTTAGCGGAGAGCCTGATGATGTCCCTGTTCCACGGGGGTCAGCTACGCACCATGAAGGCGCACTATCTGAACGACGCCGGGGACATCCGCATCATCCGTCCGTTGGTCTACTGCCGCGAGACACAGACAGCGGCCTTTGCCGAGGAGGCGAAGCTACCGGTGATCCTTGACAGCTGTCCGGCCTGTTTTACGGCACCGACACAACGTGCCTATATGAAACAACTGTTGGCTCGTGAGGAGCGGCAGAATCACCACCTCTTCGCCAATATGCTGCACGCCATGAAACCTCTGATGGATGAGACACCGCCATGAAGCTCAAGCACATATCGATTCCGACCAAGGTGGCGCGCCCTGGCATGAGCGTGGGCGAAGCGATGCAGGAGTGTGTCGAAAGGGGTGTGCCGGGTATTCCGTTCATGGATGTCGAAGGCCGTATCGACAGCCGCTTTTCGATGCGGCACATGTTCCTGCTCTGCTGCGTCCCTGAGGACATCATCCGGGGTGCTCATCTGTTGGGGGACGATATCGAGGCGCTCGAGTTTCCTCACATCAAGGCGGATGAACTGATGGCGAAAAAGGTGGATGACTATATCTTTCCCGACGCCATCCAGTTGTCGCCCAACTTTCAGGCAATCAAGGCGCTGGCGATCATGGAGCAATACAACACCAGTTATCTCTTTGTCACCGATGGTGCTGATTATCAAGGTGTCGTCACCCGTTTGAACATCGCCAAGGCGATCGTCACCAAACTCTGGTGTGTGGAGTAGCGCGGATCGATCATGCACCAACTAACACCTGAAATGTGGACGTCGGCCATCATACTGGTGGCGACCTATGTTCTGATCTTCACCGAAGTGTTGCACCGCACCAACGCGGCTATCTTCGGTGCCGTGGTGATGATCGCCGTGGGCATGTACATGGGCTTCTACACCCAGGAGGCGGCGGTATTGGCCGTGGACGGCAATACCATAATGTTGTTGGCCGCTATGATGATGCTGGTGGCCTTGCTGCGGCCCACCGGCGCCTTCGACTTTGCCGCGGTGCACATTACCCACTGGGCGCGGGGCAATCCCAAGCTTTTATTGATCTATCTCAGCCTGGCGGTCAGCCTGATCAGCATGATTCTCGACAATGTCACCACGGTGATCGTCTTCGCCCCCCTGACCGTGCTGATCTGCCGGCTGATGAAGATCAATCCCATGCCCTTTCTGGTGGCCGAGGCGATGCTTTCCAATATCGGCGGCGCCGCCACCCTGGTGGGCGATCCACCCAACCTCATGATCGGCAGCGCGGGAAAGATTAGCTTCAACACCTTTCTCATGCATATGGGGGTGCCCGTTGCGCTGGTCTGGCTGGCCACCGTAGGCCTGATGTTGTTTCTGTTTCGTCGGGAACTCGCCGATAGCGGAGCCGACCCCAGTACGCTTGTCACCACCCATGCGATCAAGGACCCCCAGGGTTTGTGGCGCATCCTCTTCTCCCTTTGCGTGGTGGTGTTACTCTTCTTCATCCACCATACCCTGCATATGTTGCCGGCCTATGCCTCCTTTATCGGTCTCTGTCTGGCCCTGCTGCTGATGCGGCCCGATATGGAAAAGCTGTTTGGCCACGTCAACTGGTCGGTACTGTTCTTTTTCGCCGCCCTTTTCATGATCGTCGGTGGTGTCGAGTCCTCCGGACTGTTGGAACTGTTCGGCAAGGAGCTGGCGAATCTGGCGACGGACCCTGGAAAGTTGCTGTTGACCGGTCTGCTGTTGATGTGGGTGGCGGCATTTCTCAGTGCCGTGGTGGATAACATCCCTTTCACCGTCACCATGATTCCGATCATTCTCGGGCTTGAAAGCAGCGGCGTGAACATCGCCCCTCTCTGGTGGGCGCTGGCGTTGGGGGTCGGCCTGGGTGGAAACGGCACCCACATTGGCGCCACGGCGAACATCATCGCCGTGAGTGAGCTGGAGAAGTGTGGTATGCCGGAGGCCAGAATAACCCCCTTTCAGTGGATGCGCACCGGCATGCCCGTGATGCTGCTGGGATTGTTGACGGCCAGCCTGGTTTATTGGCTGTTGTTCGATCTCTTTCTCACCGCATGAAGCCGGCTATCCGGTCTATCGGCCTGTAGGGTCGGGTCCTGTCACAGATGCGACAAGCCTCGCGCAGCACATCCGTGCGTGCGCGAATGCTTTCTTGAGCGACTTTTTCCGTTTACGTTTCAGTTGAAATGTAGAACAAGCCATGCGGCGGCGGCTCATGCTAAACTCCTCGACTTAAGAGAAAGTGTGATAGCGCTATGAGTACTACGGGGGAAGCATGAAAACGACTCGCCGTCATATATCAAAACGCCGCCTGCGCTCTGTCGTTGTTCTTGGGGCTGTCCTGCTGATCGCAGGCTGTAACCTCTTTACCAGCACCGAGGACCGTTTCCATGATGCGGTAGAGCATCGTGAGAAAGGCAAGCTGAATGCAGCGGTGATCGAGTTCAAGAATGTGCTCAAAGCGCAGCCGGATCATGCGCAGGCCCGCTGGCTGCTGGGTAAGACCTATCTGGATCTTAACGACGGCCTGAGCGCCAAGAAGGAGCTGCAGCGGGCTCGTGAGCTGGGGGTTACCGACCCGCAGCTGTTGATTGCATTGGTTCGGGCCCACCTGCAGACCGGTGAGCCGCAAGTTGCCCTGCAGATGATCGAATCGACGCCAGGGTTGGCCGAGAATGCCGATGGACTGGCTTTGCGAGGCGAGGCACAGCGGATATTAGGCAGGGGCGAGGAGGCAAAACAGAGTTACCTGGCCGCTCTGGAAATTGAGCCGCAACAGCGTTTTGCCCGTTACGGCCTGATCCGCCTGGCATTGAGCGAAAGGAACTTCGAAGAAGCGGCAAGCCGGATCGATGCGGCGTTGACCGCGGATCCGGAGGATG
>JASFJY010000367.1:0-4399 GCA_050119415.1 Chromatiales bacterium
ACTGTGTGCGAAATGGAACTTGGCCAACTGCAGGCTCTAGTATTGCAATAGTACTGTTCCTCTCCATCATCTCGTTCCGTTCTCAACGCCCCACACATATATTATCCATACTCCTCGGTTTTACCCTGCTGAGTTCGCTCAGTGTCCCGCTGCTTGCTGCCAGTGCACCTCTCCCTTACCACCTGGAGCAGGCCATTGCGGTGGCGCTGGAAAACAACCACCTGCGTACCATCTCCCGGCAGTCCCTGACTATCGCAGAGGCTCAATACCGGCAGGCGGCCTCCAGTTACTGGCCCTCCCTGAGCCTCAACCTGGGATTTCAGCGACGTGACGAGCCGGCCATATTCGAATATCCGGAACAGGATTTTGATCTTGCCCCCGGCCTGTTGCCGCCGGTGACCATACCGTCGCATGAGGTCTCCCTGCTGGGACGCGACACCCGTCTCTATTCGCTGGAGATGAGCTACCCCCTCTACACAGGCGGCAAGCGCTCCAGCCTCATCGAGCAAGCGAGGCTCGGCGTCGACATCGCCACCCAGGAAGTGCGCCGCAGCAACCTGCAGGTGGTGCAGGATGTGAAGCGTTACTACTACGCCGCCCTCTACACCCGGCAACTGGTGGAGCTGGCCGAGGATATTACCCTCTCCTTCGAGGTCCTGCGCGATATCACCCAGACCTTCTTCGAAGGCGGATCAACATCGGTCGATAAGCTCGATCTGCTGCAAAGCAAGCTCGCCTACAGCATGGCCGAGGCCGCCCAGGCCGAACTCAAGTCCAACCACGAGGCCGCGCTCTCGGCACTCGCCTTTACCATGGGGCTGGACTGGCGGGAGCAGATAGCGCTCGCTTCGACTAGCTACCCTGCCAACGTTGATACGCTCAGCCAGAATCACTTGATCGAACAGGCGCTCGCCTTCAATCCGGAGCTCGAAAAGCTGGCGCTGGTGGTACAGACCTATGGGGCAATGATCGACGAAGCGCAGAGCGGCTACTACCCCACCCTTGCCCTGCTCGGCTCCTACGACGGCTTCAGCAGCGACCGGGATGGGGGGCTCGACAACGCGGTCAATCGCCGCTCCTGGAAGATCGGCATCGGTCTGCGGATGAATCTGTTCGAAGGCGGACGCACCCGCCACAAAATAGCGGCCGCCAAGACTGAGCAGGCTAAGATGGAGCAGCAGCGACTGCTGCTCAGCGACGCCATCGCGTCCCAGGTTAAAAGCCTATTCCTGCAGACCCGGGCCGCAAAGAAGCAGGTAGAGATCACCCACCAAGCCATGGTCACTTCCAGAGAGAACCTTGATTTGACCAGACGCGCCTATCAAACCGGCGCGGTGGAGACGCAGAAGGTGATCGAAGCCAATCTGGTTGACGCCATGATCCAAGCCAGCAACTACCGGGCCATGCACGACCAGGTCCTGCATCTAGCCGAGATCGCCTATCTGCTGGGTAAAGAAGCTATGCAGTCGTATTGAAGCACGGGATCTTGAATAAGCTCCTCTCCTTACGTTGCGCAAAGCCGCCTGGAATGATTCGCGCTCTATTTCCTGGAGTTTGAACTCTCGAGGCGGATTAACCCGAATGTTTCACCCGGGAATGCGATGATCGCGCCGGGATCGTCGTTCAGATGCGGATTTGCGATTGAATCAATAGCAAGGCTATTGATGATTGAACAAATACCGCAGCTGGACGGCGAGACCGGTGCGAGGGTGTGTTCAGCGTAGGTCGGTTACACTTTGTAATTTGCTAATATGCCAGGAATAACCATGAAAAATCGTATGTTGGTTTCTTTTCTAAGCGACCGGGTGAAACATTCGGGTTAAACAGCTGCTCGATACTTCCGTATCACCGCTTTTCCCGCATGGATAGAGAGAGTCTAAGGAAAGTCAGTGAACTCAAAGAAAGTTTGATCCGGCCGACGCCATGACGAGAAGAAACAGTATATTCAAGCATCTGTTCATTCGCATGGCGGTCATCCTGCTTGGTATCAGCGTGGCCTTCTCCTTCGCCCTGATGCCAATCTATAACGACAAGCTGTTGCGCATATTGGCCGCCCAAGGCAACACCTTTGCCAATACCACCATTGCCGCCTGTGGCGAAGCCCTCTATACCCAGGATTTCAGCTTCGTAATCACCTACATCAACAAGGTATTGGAGAAGACTCCTGAAATCACTTTCGTCAGCTTCATTTCCAATGAGGGCATGCGTCTGAATCTCACCGCCAACGGTTGGAATGTCGATAACCCGAGCAATCCCGCCGAATCCTCGACGCATAGCGAGAAGAGCGGATACACAATCATCCATTCTCGCGAGCTACCGAACCAGCAAATTGAGAGAGCCTTTATTTTCACCAAGCCGGTCAATATCACCGGTCTTGACTGGGGAAGCGTCGAACTCGGCATATCGGATAGTGAATACAACTCCCTGATGAACAACTATATCCGCAATGTGCTGCTCTTTAGTGTCATCCTGTTGGTGATCTCTCTGCTGATCCTGCACGGTGTCTCCATCAAACTCGCCCAACAGTTGACACGACTGCGCAATACCGCCTTGGCCTTATCTGAAGGCAATCTATCTGCGCGCGCCCCGACCGAGGCCATCGGTGAGATTCAGCTGCTTGCCACTACTTTGAATAGCATGGCCGAAAGTCTCGATATCAATACCCGCAGTGTGCGGCAACTCGCGCGGCTTGTGGAGGACACCAACGACGCAATCGCGATTTTCGGCAACGATGAAAGGATCACCTTTGTCAATCCCGCTTTCAAGAACATCACCTGTCAGGGCTTCGATTTCTACAAAGGCATGACTTTGTGTCAACTGTTCGAACACTTGGGCATCGACAATAGCAAACAACGTGAAGTTTCGGCGGGCATGGCTCACATGGAGCAACTCGATTGGTCCACCGACATCACCATCTCGGCCCTGAGTCGCGGCCCCATACACATGACCCTGCGCATCGAATCCTTCGACTCCGAGGATATGCACCGCCATGGTTTTTTTGTCGTGCTCAGCGACATCACGCGCCGCAAACAGCTGGAGTTCGAACTTGAATCCCTGGCCTATATCGACAAGCTGACGAAGCTGCCGAACCGGCGCTTCTTCATGGACCGGCTCAGCGAGGCCGTCAAGGAAGCGGAGGTGTTCGGCAACGGCTTAGCGATATTTTTTCTCGACTTGGACAATTTCAAAATCATCAATGATTCGCTCGGCCACGAAGTCGGCGACTTCGTCCTCAGCGAGGCAGCCTGGCGAATTCAGGACACTCTGCGATCCGACGACATCGTCTGCCGCCTCGGCGGCGACGAGTTCACGATCATCATCAAGGGCGTAGATAAAACAAAGGAGTTAGCCAAGATCGCCAACTCCATAATCCAGGAGTTTATTAAGCCGATCCTATACAAGGAGCGGGAACTACGCATCGGCACCAGCATCGGCATTGTGCAATATCCGCAAGACGGTCGCGATGACAAGGAACTGATAAAAAATGCGGATACCGCCATGTATGCCGCTAAACATGACGGCAAAAACGCTTTCCGCTTCTTCACCCAGGACATGCACCGGGATCTACACGAATACCTGGAGCTGGAGAGCGCTCTGCGCAAGGCAATCGACAATTCCGGCCTGCAACTGTTCTATCAGCCTTTCGTCGATGTCGACACCCAGAAGATCACTAATTGCGAAGCCCTCTTGCGCTGGATACACCCCGAACGCGGCAATATTCCACCCGCCAGTTTCATACCGATAGCTGAACAGTCCGGGCTCATAGGCGCTATCGGTGATTGGGTCTTTAGCGAAGTCTGCAAACAGATCAAGCGGTGGAAGTTTCACATAAATGTTTCGATCAACGTCTCCGGCAGCGAACTACTCGACAAAGGTTTCATAGGCCGCCTGCAGAACACCCTGATCGAACATGATATCGAAGCCTGCCGCATACAGCTCGAATTCACCGAACATGTGCTGGTAAACAAGGACAGCAGCAATCTCTCTATCCTGAATGCACTGAAACGCGCCGGTTTCACTATCGCCGTGGATGATTTCGGCACCGGTTTCTCTTCCCTCAGCTACCTCACAGAGTTTCCGGTGGACGTTATCAAGATCGACAAGGCCTTCATCAGTAAATTACCCCATGACCCACGCACTGTCGCCGTGGTCAACTCCATCATTTCGCTGGCCAAGGACCTGGATATGATGACCATTGGTGAGGGTATAGAAAACGAGTCTCAAGTGGACTGGCTGCGCGCGCACGGCTGCAAGGCAATCCAGGGATACTATTACCACAAGCCAATGACCGCTGTGGAACTGGAAACCCTGATGGCGCTTGGGAAGGTTTCCCGTCAGCCCGCCGCAAGCCTGCACCCATCCCGGAGCTATTAACTCGGCAAGCAAATATGTTGTGTTC
>JASFJY010000368.1:0-4399 GCA_050119415.1 Chromatiales bacterium
GGCCCATCAGCAGGATCCGCAGCTCGCCGAGTTCGTGTTGCCGCTGGCCAAGGCCTTCGGCCGCCTGCAGCGGGCCAGCGCATGGATAGCCCAGTCGGGATTGAGCAACCCCGAAGAGGCCGGTGCCGCGGCCAGTGACTATCTGCGTCTGTTTGGCCTCACCGCGCTGGCCTATTTGTGGACACGTATGGCCGAAATTTCCCTGACCAAGCTGGATGGGGAGGAGCGGCGTTTCTACCAGGCCAAGATCGATACGGCCCGCTTCTTCATGCAGCGACTGCTGCCTCAGAGTGGCGGACTCTTTAGTGCTATTCTGGCAGGTGGTGGCTCGATCATGGCCTTTGAGGATGACGCATTTTAACAACCGATAGGGTTTATATGAGGTATGCAAACTGTGTTGGGCAGGGCGCGCGAAGATGAACCTGATCTTTCGCTTTCTGAGGGTATTCATTACCGCTCTGCTCAAACCACGTATCGGTCTGTTCGACAGATCGCTACTGAGTTTCCGGGTCCTGCCAACGGATCTGGATCTCAATTTGCATATGAATAATTCACGCTATCTCAGTATGATGGATCTGGGGCGCGCAGATCTGCTGATCCGCGCAGGCATGCTACGCATGGTCAGGCGAGAACGCTGGAAACCGGTGGCGGGGAGCATCGATATCAAGTTTCGCCGCCCTTTGTTGCCCTTTCAGCGCTTCAAGTTGGCAACCCGGCTGCTGTGCTGGGACCAGAAGTGGCTCTATATGGAACAACGCCTGGAGAGCGACGAGGGAGTTCATGCCATCGCCACGGTTCGCGGGTTGTTTGTTGGCCGCAACGGCTCGGTGCCCTCAAGCGTGGTACTCGATTGCATGGGGCACCGGGGGGACTCGCCGGACTTTCCGAAAGAGGTGCTCTGCCTTTTGCACTGGGAAGAGGCAATTAAGCAGGTGTAAAGTAAAGTAAAGCGTCGACATGGCGACGGCTACATAGGGTAAATTTTGACACAGGATGTATTTGTAAGAGGACAACAGGGATGAGTGCAATTATGGACATTACATAGATCGATAGTTTTGCGTTAGTGGTATAAGGCTCATCGAAGCAGACACAGCAATGCATTAACTTGAATTGATCTCTGTAACGCCAGAGGAGAAATTCGATGACAACCTTAAAAGGAAAGACGCTCTTCATAACCGGGGCGACTCGAGGTATAGGCCTAGCAATCGCCCAGCGCGCCGCGCGTGATGGCGCTAATGTGGCCATCGCCGCCAAGACGGATCAACCCCATCCCCGTCTGCCGGGAACACTTGCCAGCGCGGCCGCCGCTATCGAAACCGCCGGAGGCACGGCGCTGGCGGTCAAAACCGACATTCGTGATGATGCACAGATCGCTGAAGCGGTGAAACAGACCGTAGAGCGCTTCGGTGGCATCGACATCCTTATCAACAACGCCAGCGCCATCAACCTTACCGGCACCTTGCAGACGCCGATGAAACGCTACGACCTGATGCACCAGGTCAATGCCCGCGGCACCTTCGCTACCTCCCAGGCCTGTCTGCCCCATCTGCTGCAGGCGGAAAACCCCCACATCCTCATGCTTTCGCCGCCCCTCTCCCTGCAGCCCAAATGGTTCAAGGATCACTGTGCCTATACCATGGCCAAGTACGGCATGAGCCTTTGTGTGCTGGGCATGGCGGAGGAGTTCCGTGACCAGGGGGTGGCGGTCAACGCACTCTGGCCGCGCACCGTCATCTATACCGCAGCCATCGCCATGCTGGAGGGGATGGCCAAGCCGGAGAACTGCCGCAACAGTGATATCGTCGCCGATGCGGCCCATGTCATTCTGACTCGTGACAGCCGCACCTGTAGCGGTAACTTCTTCATCGATGAGGAGGTGCTGAGGGAAGAGGGTGTCACTGACTTCAGCCGTTATGCGGTTGATCCAAAGGGGCGTTTACTGCCTGATCTTTTCTTGGATTGACGATGGAAGGCTCATGGAGAGATGTGAAGAGGTATGGAGGCAGGAGAAGCACCCCGAGGAGGCTGGGATGACGTCTGGTTTAATCACTATGCAAGAGGCCGTAACCCTGGGAGGCCTGTTCCGCCAGCGTGTGGCGCGCACCGCCGACGCAGTGGGTTTTCGCCAATATGACAGAGATACGCAGGTATGGCAGGATCTTACCTGGGCCCAGATGGCCGACCAGGTGGCACGTTGGCAGGATGCCATGGCTGAGGAGGGATTGGCCCCCGGTGACCGGGTCGCGGTGATGATGCGTAACTGCTGCGAATGGGTCATGTTCGATCAGGCCGCTCTGGCGCTGGGCCTCGTCACTGTGCCGATCTACGCAGACGACCGCGGCGGCAACGTCTCCTATATCCTGCGCGATTCCGGGAGTCGGCTGCTGGTGATCGGAGGTCAGGAGGAGTGGGAGCGTATTGAAACCGAGTTGCAGGAGATGCCTAATGTGCAATGCATCGTTAACGTAAGGCCGATAAGCGCGAGTAATTCCGATGAGCGGGTCATGGCGCTTGAGGATTGGCTGCCCGAACAGGGTGGGCCGCTACAGGTTTCCAATGCCAAGACTAACGATCTGGCATCGATCGTTTACACTTCCGGGACGACCGGTTTTCCCAAGGGTGTCATGTTGAGCCATGGGAACATGCTGAGTAATGCGGAGGCGGCAGCGCGCAAGGTCAACCTCAACGAGTCCGACACCCTCCTCTCTTTCCTTCCCCTATCCCACACCCTCGAACGCACCGTTGGTTATTACATTTCGGTCATGGTGGGTATGACAACCGCCTATGCGCGTTCAACGGCGCTGCTGGGTGAGGATCTGCTGACCATCCGTCCCACCGCGCTGGTCAGTGTGCCGCGTATCTACGAACGGGTCTACGCCAAGGTCACGGCCGGACTGGAAGAAAAGGGTGACAAGGCCAAACGGCTTTTCGAATTGGCCGTGGAAGTGGGTTGGAAACGCTTCCTCTTCCGCCAGGGACGCGGGAGCTGGTGCCCCTCCCTGTTGTTGTGGCCGTTACTGAAACGCTTGGTGGCGAGGAAGATCACCGACCGACTGGGTGGACGTCTGCGCATGGCCGTGAGTGGCGGCGCGGCCCTGGTGCCGCCCATATCGAAGGCATTCATCGGCCTGGGCGTGCCGATTATCCAGGGCTACGGATTGACCGAAAGTTCACCGATCATCGCCTGTAACCTGCCGCACAACAATGTGCCCGAGAGCGTGGGTCTGCCATTAGACGGTGTCGAAGTGAAGATTGGCGACAACGATGAGTTGTTGGCGCGGGGACCGAACATCATGCTGGGGTACTGGAACAACCAGGAAGCCAGCGGACGGGTAATCGACGAGGAAGGTTGGCTCCATTCAGGCGACAAGGCACGCTTTAGCGAGAGCGGCCATCTCTATATTACGGGCCGTATTAAAGAGATCATCGTCCTCAGTAACGGTGAGAAGGTATCACCGTCGGATATGGAGATGGCCATCACCCTGGATCCGTTGATCGAACAGGTGATGGTGGTGGGTGAGCAAAAGCCCTATCTCTCCGCAATCTGCATTCTGGATCCCGAATATTGGCAGGAGTTTGCCTCATCTATCGGTGTCGATGCAGACCAGCCCCGGGTGTTGGAGCGACCGGAAGTGGAGAACGCGGTGCTGGAGCGGATCGCCGAACAGGTCAAGATGTTTCCCGGCTATGCCCGGATATTACGTATTCACCTCAGCTTCGAACCCTGGTCCGTGGAGAACGGCTTGATGACCCCGACCATGAAGTTGAAGCGTGCCAAAGTGATTGAGAAGCTGGCGGAACCGGTTGCCAAACTCTATGAGGGACACTAATCCGGATGCTTAGTAGTTAAAGCGTTCCGGCTTGATCAGATCTTTCTGCTCATGTCTGGAAAAGCGTTATGAGAGGGAGCGGCAGGACCGCACCCATGGATTTGTACGAGTGCTTCGTTTGCGGAATCAGAGCAAGCACTCGCACAGACTTCCCGGCCAAGCGGATGAAGGTCGGGCCGAGCCATAGGCTGTCGTAGCAAAAGGAGATGGAACAACGCGGCGCCTGTTGGCAACGGGTGGCTGTTCGGTGCATCGGACGGTCACTTTAGTCATTACTCAGGAGAGGATCAGAATGAAGCAGAAGAAGTCTATACAAGTCATGGCGCCGCTGGCTGTCGCCGGTTCGGTGTTTGGAGTGGTCGGGTTCGCCAATGCATCCGGGTTTGCTCTGGTCGAGCAGAGCGTCAAGCAGGTCGGCAATGCAATTTCAGGTGGTGCGGCGGCGGCCGAAGATGCCTCCACGATCTATTTCAATCCAGCCGGCATGACGCGTCTGCAGGGACGACAGGTGGCGGCCGGCGGCCATGTCATTGCGCCCTCCACGAAGTTCTCCGGCAGCACCACGATTA
>JASFJY010000369.1:0-4387 GCA_050119415.1 Chromatiales bacterium
GACCATGCGCCTGCGGCTGGAGGGTGCGAACAACTACCTGCTACAACTGGGCGCTTCGGTTACTACCCTCAGCCTGGCGGCGGACCGGCTGCAGGCCGCAATCCGAGCCATCGACGTGAACGAGCCTCTGTTCAGCCAGGCCCGGGTGTTGGTGAGCGAGAACCGGCTGCTGGTGCTGTTCGGTAAGGCCGAGGCGAACGCGGCCTTCGAACCCAGCGACGAGGACGAGACCAGCATCGCCGAGCTGGGCCTGCTGGCGGAGCAGGTCCGTCCATTGACGGCGCTGCTGTCCGGCCCGCTGGGCGGGGTGCCGGTCTTCAGCAGTTTGGCGCCCCAGCTCAGCGTCAGCATCGGTCCCAGCGACAGCCATACCCTGACACTGGCCAGTGCCTATCCGAGCCTGAATAACCTGGCGGAGTCGCTGCAGGCCTTGCTGCGACTCGCCGATCCCGCACCCGTCTTCAGATATGCCCGGGTGTTGCTGAACGAGGGACGACTGCTGATCATCCCCGATCGTCTGGGTCTGGCTCCGCGCAGCTATCTGCGTCTCGAGCTGCAGCCCGACGGCAGCATCGACTTTGCGCCCCGACCCATACTGCAGGCCAATGTGGCGTTGGCCTCCCATGGCGAGACGCAGAAAGAGGAAATCCTGGGCGACGGCGACCCCAGCGAACCCTTCCAGCAGTTCACCCTCAAGAAGGCCCCGCTCACCTATACCCCCAGTGCCGCTTCGAGCGGTGGCGACTGCAGCCTGCAAGTGCTGGTGAACGGTATGCTGTGGCAGGAGGTGGACAGCCTCTATGCACGGGCCGCCATCGATACTGTCTATGTCACCCGCGTCGACGACGAAGGCAGGACCATCATACGCTTCGGCGACGGGATCAACGGCGCCCGACTGCCCGCCGGGCGGGGCAATGTTGTCGCCCGTTACCGCCAGGGTCTGGGTCTGCATGGGCGTGTCGGCAGCGAGAGCATCCGCAATGCCCTCGACAAGCCCAAGGGCCTGAAGTCTGTGCTCAATCCGGCCGCGGCGGAGGGCGGCGCCGACCCAGAGTCACTGGAGGAGGCGCGTAAGCACGCCCCGACTACGGTGCGCACCTTCGGCCGCGCGGTCTCCTTGCTCGACCTGGAGGATCTGCTCAAGGATAGCGGTGAGGTGGCCAAAGCCAAGGCCGGCTGGGTGTGGATCGCCGGTCGCCGCACCGCCCATCTCACCCTGGCCGGCCAGGGCGGGGCGTTGTTCTCGCCCACTGCGCTGACCCGGCTGCATGCTGGTCTCGCCGCTCAGCGCGATCCCAACCGCCCGCTGCGGCTGGACAACTATCTGCCGCTGGCCATCGAGATCGCGGCCACCCTGACGGTGGATGCCGCCTATGTGGCCAGCCAGGTTGCCGCCGCCGCGCGCGGCGCCCTTCTGGACGCCCTTTCCTTCGAGATTCAGGCCTTCGGCCAGCCGGTGCATCTCAGCGACATCCACGCGGTGCTGCAAGGGGTGGACGGGGTGACCTCGGTGGACGTGGACCGGCTGATGTTCAAACGGCCGGTGGACGTTACGGAGGCGGCATTCCAGGACTTTCTCGACTCGCGCGCGGTGTTGCGATTGGCTGATGGCACCGCGGCGGATCTGCAACCCCATCTGCGCATCTATCCAGCTCGGCCCGATCGCAGCGCCGTGCCCTGGGTGCGGCCGGCGGAGCAGGCCTATCTCGAACAACCGGACCAGAACCTACTGTTGTTGACCCGGGGGGGGCTGTCGGGATGAAGGCCAGCGTTCTTAATCATCAGCGGAAGGAGGGCAGACTATGAGTGGCATGTTCAAGGACGGCCACAAACTCTACCAGCTGCTACCCTCGGTCTATCGCGAACGCGACGCCCTGGAGGGCTATCCGCTGCGCGCTCTGCTCAGCCTGGTGGAAGCCCAGGCGGATGTGCTGTACGACGACATCCAGGGTCTGTGGGACAACTTCTTTATCGAGACCTGCGACGACTGGGTAGTGCCCTATATCGGCGACCTGGTCAGCAACAATGCTCTGCACGATGCAGACCGTTTCAGCGACTCTGAGACCGCCGAACAACGATTCAGGGATCTGACCGGTCCCAGCCTGGCGCCCGAGCTGGCGCTGCGCTCACGCGCCGACGTGGCCAAGACCATCTACTACCGGCGGCGCAAGGGCACTCTCCCCATGCTGGAAGAGTTGGCGCGTGACGTCACCGGCTGGGCAGCCCATGGCGTGGAGTTCTTCCGTTCGCTGGGCTGGAACCAGAACCTCAACCATCTGCGTCCGGACGCCGGCGGCACCATCGAGCTGCGTGCGGTGGAGCGGGCCGAACGCCTTGCCGGCCCTTTCGATCCCTGGGCCCATACGGTGGATGTGCGGGTACCGGTCCAGCAGGAGGGCTGGCACAACATCCCTCACATTGGCTTCTTTCTCTGGCGCCTGCGCAGTCAGAAGTTGAGAAACATTCCCGCCCGCCAGGGCGCCCAGCCATGGCAGTACCATGTCAGCCCGTTGGGTAATCCGGCGCCGCTGTTCAATGCCTGGCGGCGGGAGGGCGACGACGCCGGCCTGGCGAGCGAATACCATGTGCCCGGGCCACTGCGCCCGGCCTTTTTCCACCAGGATCTGGTGCGGCACAGACAGCGGTTTCCGCGCAGTGAATACAGCCAGCTCTATGCCCCCTTCGACACCGGCAGCCTGTACATCGAGCGCAACGGGGTGCCGCTAACGCCGGCGGCGGACTATGAGGCCAGTGTGGAGCTGTACCAGCCGGAGATCGTCTGCCGCTGTCTCGATCCCTGGCCCGTCGCACAGCCGGTGGGGCGTCTGATCGCGGTGGACGTGGCGAGCGGCCGGTTAGCAGTAGGCGACGGCTGGGGTGATGCCAGCGAGCGGTTGGATGTCTGGTTTCATCACGCCTTCCCCGCCGATCTGGGCGGCGGTCCCTACGAACGAGGTCCCTGGCTGCTGGACGAGACCCTGGCGGAGCTGGAGTTGTTCGTGCGGCAGGACAATACCCCGGCGGGTTATTTCGCCTCCATCGACGCCGCTTTGGCGGCGTGGGTGGCCCATGTGCCGGCACGACCCAACGCGGTGATCACCATCCTCGACAACCGCAGCTATAGCGAGCCCCTCAACCTCGAACTGGCCGATGGCCGCTGGCTGGTGATTCAAGCCGCCAACGGCGCGCGGCCCCATATCCGCCCGGCTGGCGGCACTATCACCGTCAGCGGTGACCATGCCGAGTCCTCTCTTACACTCAGCGGCTTGTTGGTCGAAGGTGGCGTGGAGGTGACAGGCGAGACGGGCAGGCTGCGTCTGTTGCACAGCACTCTGGTGCCGGGCCGCGGCCTGGACGAGGACGGCCGGCCCATCAGCAACTCGCCCAGCGTGCTGGTGGCCGCCCAGGACGGCGGCGGAGCCACCATCAACAGCGACTTCAGGCTGGAGGCGGCCTTCAGCATCGCCGGTCCATTGCGGCTGCCGGAGCATGCCCAGGGCCTTTGGCTGCTGGACAGCATCATCGACGGCCTTAGCGGCAGCGCGATCAGCGCCACTGGCAGCAGCGATCAGCCCGGTCCCATCGCGGTGATCGAACGCAGCACTCTCTTCGGCCCCAGCTTCTTCCACCGCCTGGAGCTGGCGAGCGAGGTGATCTTCGATGGCGACGTGTTTTGTGAGCAGCGCCACCAGGGCTGCGTGCGTTACAGCTATGTCAGCGCCGATTCGCAGACCCCGCGCCGTCACCGCTGCCAACCGGACCTGGAGATCGGCACCGCCCTCAAGGCGGCTCGGGACGCCAAGGGCGCTGCCCTCGACGCGGCGCAAGAGGCGGCGATCCGGCAACGCATCGCCGCCCGTCTGGTGCCCAGTTTCAGCGCCGTTCACTACGGCCATCCGGCCTACGGGCAGCTGCGCATCAGCGCACCGCTGCAGATCCGCAGCGGTGCGGAGGATGGCTCGGAGATGGGGGCCTACTGCCATCTCAAGCAACCGCAGCGGGAAACCAATCTGCGCATACGACTGGACGAGTACCTGCCCTTTGGCTTGGTACCGGGAATCATTTATGTGACTTGAGGAGCTGTACTATGGCTGGCGACTACACAAGATTTTCCTTCAAAGCCGACAAGAACTACTCGGAAGTCCGCCAGCAACAAGGCCGGGTGAGTCTGGACGCCGACTGGAACGAGGGCGAGTTTATCGACGACCGCCACTGGCGCTCCGAGACCTACGACATCCTCGGCCGCTGCGTGGTGCCCGCCACCACGCCCGAGGCCTTCGAGATCCAGCTCAGCGGATCCGGCGAGTTCAATATCGGCGTCGGCCGCCTGTACCTGGACGGTATACAGGTGGAGAACCACGGCCTGGAGCCGGTGTTCGATCCGCTG
>JASFJY010000370.1:0-4385 GCA_050119415.1 Chromatiales bacterium
CCAATCAACTATTGTCGTGGTTTTTTCGGCAACGAAAAGACGCCGGGGAAGGCACCCGGATTTGTCACATTTTTGTCACACCGGCAACGTAATTCGGGGTGATTCGGTGTTATGAAGAATGACGCTATGTGATTGTTATTTCATGTGTTATTCTGTAAGTCCTTGAAACAGAATGAGTGTGATTTAGCGTTCGGGAGGCAGGGGCCGGAGGTTCGAATCCTCTCACCCCGACCATCAATTACTCCACGGCCAGAGTAACCTGGCAGGATTCAATCGCCCCGCCCAATAGCGTAATAAGCGAAACCCTCCGCCTTCAAACGCTCCGGATCGTAGATATTGCGTCCATCGAAAACCACCGGCGCGCTCAGAGCCTGCTTGATGTGGTCGAAATCCGGACAGCGGAACATCTGCCATTCCGTCACCACAACCAGCGCATCGGCGCCTTGCAGTGTTTCCTGCTGATTAGCACAGTAGATCAGGTCGTCGCGCTCGCCATAGATGCGCCGGCACTCATCCATCGCTTCGGGATCGAAGACCCGCGTTTTAGCGCCCGCCTCCCACAGGGTCTCCATAACGACCCGGCTTGGGGCTTCGCGCATGTCATCCGTATTCGGTTTGAAGGCGAGCCCCCAGAGAGCGAAGGTCTTGCCTTGCAAATCCCCATTGAAATGTCTATGGATCTTTTCACACAGAATTCGCTTCTGACGATAGTTGACCGCCTCGACTGCGCTCAAGAGCTGTGCGTCGTAGTCCACCTCATGGGCCGTGCGCTCCAGCGCGCTCACATCCTTGGGGAAACAGGAACCACCGTAGCCGCAACCGGGATAGATGAAGTGGTAGCCGATACGGCTGTCGGCGCCGATACCGTGACGTACCTGCTCAATGTCGGCACCCAGTCGCTCGGCCAGGTTCGAGAGTTCATTCATAAAACTGATCTTAGTGGCCAACATGGCGTTGGCGGCATACTTGGTCAGCTCGGCGGAGCGGATATCCATGGCAATCAAGCGATCGTGATTGCGGTTGAACGGCGCATAGAGCACGCGCAGCAGTTCAGTCGTGCGCGGATTGTCGGTACCGACGATGATACGGTCGGGCTTCATGAAATCATCCAGCGCCGCTCCCTCCTTGAGAAACTCCGGATTGGAAACCACGTCAAACTCAAGCTGTTTGCCATCGCCAATCAAGGTTTCCTGGATACGCTCTCTCACCTTGTCGGCAGTGCCTACCGGTACCGTTGACTTGTCGACGACGACGCGATATTCCGTCATGTGCTCAGCGATTGATTGCGCCACCGCCAGCACATACTGCAGATCAGCCGAACCATCCTCATCGGGCGGCGTACCCACGGCAATGAATTGAAACAATCCATGATCCACGGCCTCCTTGGCATCGGTGGTGAATTGGAGACGGCCGGCACTGGCGTTGCGCTCGACCATCTGCTCCAGACCCGGCTCAAATATCGGGATTTCGCCCTGTTTGAGCATCTCGATCTTACGTTCGTCGACATCCATACACAGCACGTCGTAACCTACCTCTGCGAGACAGGCGCCTGTGACCAAGCCGACATATCCGGAACCAAAAATGGTGACTTTCATGTGAAACCCTGTTGCAACCCTATTGAAATATTCTATGCGATATTGTGTGCCTGAATGACAGGGACGGTGAGCGGCACATAGTAACCGCTCACACCCGCCTAGACCAGTTGCCTCAAGCCTCGACTTGGGTGCTCAGAGCGTCTTCAATCGCCTGGTACAGCTCATCCGCGCAAATCTTCTGCGGATCGATCACAGGCAGCCGCTCAACCACCGCCTGCCCCCTCGCCACAACTGCCGAAACCACATGCCCTTGCGCGGCAACGCCGCTGATGCGCAGCGGAATCACGGGCGCATTGGTGACCGCCGCCAAACGCGATGCACCCGCCTTGATGCGTCGTGGCGGATCGGTGTCCAGATGGATCTTACCATGGGGAAACAAGGCCACCACCTGCCCCTCTCTCAACGCCTTAAAGGCCTGACGCAGTGCCTTTTCCGGTGATCGTTCACGGTCGACCGGAATGCAGCCTGTCGCCCGGAACAACCACTGCAGCCCAAAACGGTTGTACTGCTCCCTGGCAATGAGAAACCTTAGTGGTCGCCGGCTGCAGGCGATCATCAACAGCGGATCGAGACCGGAGATGTGGTTGGCAACGACGATTGCCGGACCTTCAGGCGGCAGCGGCAGCTCCACCTGCGACAGGCGATGGTAGTGGATACAAAAAAGCCGGTTGAGGCCGTCCACCCAATTGAGCCAGGATGCGCCCCAATCAGTAAGGTTGGCGCGTAAACATTGACGGGAGAGCCAGAACAGCCCGATCAGAAAAAACAGCGACAGCGCCAGAAGTAACGTCGTACCCTCCATAATGGTCAAACCCGATAGGCCAACGGCCCGCGACTACCCTTTCCCGCCCTTGCGGTAGACCTTGCGTTGAAACAGGTCCGTACGCCGGCTGACCAGGCGATCGACGAAAAGCACACCGTCAAGATGATCCACCTCGTGCTGAACGGCACGGGCCTCGAAGCCTGTCATCTCGAATGCGAGGGACGCGCCGCAGGCGTCCTGCGCCTTGAGCTTGATGCGCTCCGCGCGAATCACATTGCCGGTATAGTCGGGCACCGACAAACAGCCTTCACGGCCCAGCTCGAAACCGTCCCATTCGGTAATCTCGGGATTCACCAGCACCAACCGGCCATGGTTGGGCACCGGCTTGCGGGTGTTGGAGCAATCGACGATGACGACACGCTGCAGTCTCCCCACCTGGGTGGCGGCGATGCCGACAGCGGCCGGGCCGTGCCGGCGGGTCTCCTCCAGATCGTCGATGAAGCGATGCAGCGTGTCGTCGAACTGCTCGACCTCCCGCGCGACCTGTTTCAGCCTGGGATCAGGCAGTTTCAATATCTGCAGAATCGCCATCTCTCAGGGCCTCTGTATCGTCTTCACGGGCCCTATCCGATCAACGTCTCGATCGGCGAGACATGCACATCGATATCCTGCGCCTTCAACGGTTCGAGCGCGCCTTCCAGCGCTTCCAGCGTGGCTTCGGCGTAACCCTGTATGGTCATGATGTAGACCGGTTGCTGCTCGGTACCCACCACATCCGACTCCAGCTCGAGGATGTTGAATCCGCAGTCGGCCAGAGCGCCGGTGACCCGCGCCACGATGCCGGCACGATCGGCACCGTTTACCCGCACCTGAAAGTTGGGCACCCGGTGCTGATGCAGGGCGCCGCGGATCGGATCGAGATGGATCTTCAGGTCGAGCTTGTGCGCCACCGGTTCTAGCAGAGGCAGCAACGGCGGCGCCGCCTCGCCGCTAGCCACCATCATCATGACGGTGAAATTGCCGCCGAGGCGGATCATGGAGGTCTCACCCAGCGTAAATCCCCCACGGTAGAGGGCATCGGTGACCTGCGCGACGATCCCCGGCTGATCTTCACCCACCAGCGTCAACATCTGCCAATCCATCAATCAATCCTCATCATATCAAGGGTAAGGAACCTCTGATCAATTCAAGAAACAGAGGTTCCATAAGTTCCCATCGGCTCCAACCAGATGAGAGAGGCCATTCTACCGGTCACGCCCTCGCGCCGGTAGGAGTAAAAGAGGGACGACTGGCTGTAGGTGCAGTAGTCGCCGCCGCCCACATAGCCGACACCCAGTCGTCGCAGGCGCAAACGCGCCAATTGATAGATATCCGCCAGCCAACCCCCCCGCTCGTTGCGGCGGAAGGCAGCCTCATCCTCGGTATGCTGTCTTACGAATGCCTCGCATACCTCATCTCCGACCTGGAAGGCGTCTGGACCGATGGCCGGCCCCAACCAGACCAACAGCTCCCGCGGCGGTGTCGAGAGTCGCGCCACGGCGGACTCCACCACCCCGGCGGCCAGGCCGCGCCAGCCGGCGTGTACCGCACAGACCACCCGCCCGGCCCGATCGGTCATCAGCAGAGGCAGGCAGTCCGCCGTCAATACCGCGCAGACCCGACCCGGCTGGCGGCTGTAGACCGCGTCGGCCTGGCAGCCCGGCAGGTCGCTGGCGCTGTCGGCCACCTGACAACCATGGACCTGACGCAGCCAGAAGGGCTCCCCGGGGAGGTCGCTGCGTTCACGTAACCGCAGCCTGTTGCGCGCCACGGCGGCAGGGAGATCTCCCACATGGAGAGCCAGATTGAGACTCTCGAAGGGCGGCCCGCTGACACCACCCTGGCGCGTGGTGATCAGCGCCTTCACATGAGTGGGCGCCGGCCAGTCGGGAATCAGCGGCCGGATCATCGGGCAGTGTCCGCTTCGAGCGCCGCCAACAGCTGCCGCATGTCATCGGGCAACGGCGCCTCCCAGGCGAGGGCCTCCG
>JASFJY010000371.1:0-4359 GCA_050119415.1 Chromatiales bacterium
ACAACAGTATGTTGAGTCATGGCTTCCAGTCTCACGCCTCCATCGCGTATGATGTGCACCCAGCAGAGACTATTTCAGTGAATTTAATGATTCGGAGGCAAGGTGTTTGAGTTCGTGAAATCGGGCGGTTGGTTGATGCTGCCTATTATCGCATGTTCGATCGTTGCTCTAGGCATCGTCTTGGAGCGCTTTTGGACCCTGCGCAGCAAGCAGGTCATGCCAGAGCACCTGATGAAGCAGATACTGCAGTTGCATCAGGAGAAGCGTCTCGACCTGGCCGATCTCAATAAGTTGAGGTCGAGTTCCCCGTTGGGACGCATCCTGGCGGCCGGCCTGGTCAACCGCAACCACTCCAAGGAGGTCATGAAGGAGGCGATCGAGGAGGTAGGGCGACAGGTGGTGCACGACTTGGAGCGTTACCTGAACACCCTGGGCACCATTGCCTCCATCTCGCCGCTGCTCGGCCTGCTCGGCACGGTCATCGGTATGATCAAGGTCTTCAGCGTCATTGTCATCGCCGGCGTGGGCGATCCCGGCGTACTGGCCGGCGGCATCTCCGAGGCGCTGATAACCACCGCCGCAGGCCTCTCTGTGGCTATTCCCAGTCTGATGTTCCACCGGTTTTTCACAGGTCTGATCGACCGCCTGGTACTCGGTATGGAAGAGCAGGCCCTGAAGCTGGTGGAGGTGATGCACGGCGAACGGGAGCAGGGCGGAGAGTAATATGAATCTGCGTCCGCACACCAAGAAGTCGCCTGAAGTCGATATCACGCCCTTGATCGATGTGGTCTTTCTGTTGCTGATCTTTTTCATGGTGTCGACCACCTTCGATCGCGAAGCTCAAATCCTGGTAGAGTTGCCCGAGGCTACCGGCGAAGAGGCCGAACATACGCTGAAGGAGCTCGATATTACCATCGATGCCAAGGGCATCTTTTTCGTCAATCAGCGTGAGGTCATCAATACGGAGATGGAGACCCTCAAGCATGCAATCAGCAAGGCGGTGGGTGACGAGCTGGATATCCCAGTGATCATCAATGCCGACGCCAGGACGCCACACCAGGCGGTGATGACCGCCATGGATGCCGCCAGTCAATTGGGTCTCGAGCGGATGATCTTCTCCGCCCATCGTCCCCCCAAGCCTTGAATTTCATCGAGAGATCCTGGGACGGCTGGCATCCCATCACTTGGCTGCTCCTGCCGCTGTCCGGACTCTTCTGTCTGCTGGGCTGGCTGCGCCGACTGGCCTACCGTGCCGGCTGGCTCAGGTCTCAGAAACTCGCCGTGCCCGTTATCATTGTCGGTAATATCTCGGTGGGCGGCACCGGCAAGACGCCGCTCATCGTGTGGTTGGCTCAACACCTGCTGGAAAGGGGACGGCGTCCAGGTATCATTCTGCGGGGATACGGTGCTACGGCTGACAAGCTGCCGAGGGAGGTTACCGCAGCGAGCCAACCCGACCAAGTGGGCGACGAGGCGGTGCTGATAGGGCGGCGTACCGGCTGCCCCGTTGTTGTCGGGCGTGATCGAGTGGAAGCCGGCCGCCTGCTGTTGCAGAACCATGACTGTGACCTGATCCTCTCCGATGACGGATTGCAGCACTATGCCTTGCAGCGGGATCTGGAAATCGTGGTGATCGATGGCGCGCGTCGTTTTGGCAATGGCCTTTGTCTGCCTGCCGGCCCGCTGCGAGAGCGGACAAGCCGCTTGCGTCGCGCGGACCTGGTTATTGTCAACGGCAGGGCCCGGAAGGATGAATACGGTATGCAAGTTGAGGCCGACCGGGCGATCTCGCTGATGGATGGTGAGGCCAGGTCGTTGATCGCATTTCAGCGGCAGACTGTGCATGCGCTGGCGGGTATCGGTCATCCAGAACGTTTTTTCAATACACTGAAGGCGGCCGGTCTGAGGCCGGAGTGTCATGCGTTTCCGGATCATCATCCCTATAGGGAGGAGGAGCTTCGGCCATTTTCCGACCAAACGGTTCTCATGACCGAGAAAGATGGGGTAAAGTGCGAAGAGTTCGGGCTACCCGATCTCTGGTTCGTGCCCGCCAGGGCAGAACCCGACGAGGGTTTTCAACGGGCGTTCGATGTGAAACTAGAAAGGCTGATTGATGGATAGCAAACTACTCGACATTCTGGTGTGCCCTATCTGCAAGGGTAAACTCTATTTTGATCAAGAGGCGGCTGAACTGATCTGTCGGGTGGACAGGCTGGCCTATCCGATTCGTGATCACATCCCGGTCATGCTGGAAGAGGAGGCTCGGAAGCTGCCCGCGGATGAAGAGATTCCCAAGGCCTGATCGTTATGTCATTTAAGGTCGTCATACCCGCCCGCTACGCATCGGTGAGATTGCCTGGCAAGCCGCTGATAGAGATTGCCGGCAAGCCGATGATTCAACATGTCCACGAGCGTGCGGTGGAGAGTGGTGCCGCCGAAGTGGTGGTGGCGACCGATAACGCCAAAATTGCCGATGCCTGCAAGAGTTTCAACGCGGACGTCTGTATCACCAGCGACCAGCATCGCAGTGGCTCCGATCGGATTGCTGAAGTCGTGTCTATCCGGGATTGGGGCGAAGAGGAGATCATCGTAAACCTGCAGGGCGATGAACCCTGTATGCCACCCTCACTGTTGCGGCAGGTGGCGCAGGACATGGATCTCCATCCGGCGGCTTCCATCACCACGCTCAGTGCGCCGATCACCCAGCGTAACATCCTGTTCGATCCTCACGTCGTGAAGGTAGTGGTCGATGCAGAGGGCTATGCCCTCTATTTCAGCCGCGCACCCATACCCTGGCATCGTGACGAATTTGTCGATGCGGATCGTCCACTGCCCGAGAATACGGGATTTGCCCGCCACATCGGCCTCTATGCCTATCGGGCCGGTTATCTGGCCCATTTCGTCTCCTGGAAACACGCCCCTATCGAACTGGCTGAATCTCTGGAACAGTTGCGCGTGCTTTGGCATGGTGGCAGGATTCACGTCAGTCAGGCTATGCAGTCGCCGGGGCATGGGGTGGATACCCGCGAAGATCTTGTTCGGGCGACAAAACTGCTTTCCAAGCCGCCCACATCTCACTCAGCTTGATTGCGGCCTTTTCCAAGCAACCGAACTGACACTCATCGACTAGAGTATCTGTGTATATCTTGTTGCGCACCGCGTAAGATATTGCGCTATTGCTTTCTGAATGTTTTATAACTAATTGAAGCAGATGAAAAAAGTTAGAGTTTTATTTGTTTGTATGGGTAACATCTGCCGCTCGCCGACGGCGCAGGGTGTGTTTCGTGCGTTGGTTGAGCGGGAGGGATTGGCGGGTCGGATTGATACCGATTCGGCTGGCACCATCGCTTACCATGTGGGAGAGCCACCAGATCGGCGGGCTAGGGAGACGGCCATCAAGCGGGGGCTGGATCTGAGCGATCTGCGCGCGCGCAGGGCGGTTACGCAGGATTTCGAGCGCTTTGACTATCTGGTGGCGATGGATTCTGACAACTACAGGGAGTTGGTGGCGATTTGTCCGGAGGGCTTTGAGGATCGTCTGTATCTATTTATGGATTTTGCCCCGCACCGGCCTGAAACGGAGGTACCTGACCCGTATTATGGTGGCTTGACGGGGTTCGATCGGGTCTTCGATATGGCAGAAGAGGCGTCTCGTGGCCTTTTGGAGCATATCCTGGAGCATCACGGCCGCAGAGGCTAAGCGCTGATGCCCCGGTCGAGCCGGGGCGTCACCTGGTTTATTCCGCTTTTTCCGTTCCGGTTGTGCCGGTGGGGGGCACTGTTGGGCTTTCGCTGGTGGCCGATTTCACTTCGCGCGTCTTCGGCGTCGATTTTGCCTGAGTCTCTTGTGCTGCCGCTTCACCTGACTTTGGCGTCGGTTCGGCCTGCGCCTTTTGCGGTGACGTTTCACGCAGTGGGGCGACGGGCGCTGTTTCACGCTTTTTCGTCTCTATTTGCTGCAGCTTGACCGGCTTCGGGCTGGGCTTGGCCGGGCTCTGGGTGTCCGGTGGCTTGGGAATCTCCGCAACCGCTTTGGCGACAGGTTGGGGCGACGCCGCCGGGGCGGCTTTCTCGGCCGGTTTTTCACCGCCGGCGCCGCCTTGGGCTGGAACTGCTGGCCTCTGTTCGTCACGGGCGGCGGGCTTGATTGTCTCCACTTGACGCAGCGGCTGCTCCTTGCGGGGCGCTTTAGTCTGCTCGGGCTTTTTTCTCGGCGCCGGATGCTCAGCGGACTCAGTGGCTATCGATTTGACTGCTTCGGCAGGGGCCTGCTTTGTCTCCGCCGCAGGGGCCTGCTTTGTCTCCGCCGCAGGGGCCTGCTTTGTCTCCGCCGCAGGGGCCTGCTTTGTCTCCGCCGCA
>JASFJY010000372.1:0-4355 GCA_050119415.1 Chromatiales bacterium
TGGCTCTATGGAGAGGGCATAGGCGCCTCGCGCGCGCCACTGGTTCAACTCGAATATGCCTTACGTGCCCTGCACAGAGCGCGCAAGCTCAACAGGCTTGCCTTGGGCATCATATTCTATGCCGACGAAGGCCGGGATTGCGAGGAGAGTGCGGAATTGATTGCCCGGGCGGCAGCGCAAGCAAAGGAGGTGCTGGTACTGCGCCCCGGCAATCTCGATGACAGTGTGGTTGTCGGGCGACGGGGACAGCGCCGTTATCGCGCCTTCTTCCAGGGCAAGCCCCGCAAACTGGGACAGACGGAAAAACAGCCTGAAGTTATGCTACAGGCCTTGAGCGCTCTGGAGGACATATCGCAACTTAGCAACCGTAAGGAGAGGCTGGCTGTGTCGGCGGTGGATATACGCAGCGATGCCTATCCGAGGTTGCTGCCGCACCGGGTTGTCGCCACCCTTCAGATCTCCTTTCCCAATCAAGTAGCGGCCGATCGGTTGGAACGGTGCATTGTGGAGATATTGAACAAGACGAAAACCGAACTGGCCTTGCTCTCCACCAGGCCGTCGATGCCTTCGCGGCGCATCAACAACGCTCTTCTTAAGCGCCTTCGCGCTGTAGCAACCGAATGGGAGATACCCGTAAATACCGAAACAAGCCTATGGCCATCCGTAGCGGGTCTGGTTCCGCCGAAAGTACCCGTGGTCTGTGGGGTGGGGCCGGTGGCGCGCGGACTCTATACAGGCCAGGAAGCGGTTTCCCGTATCAGTTTGGTACAGCGCACACTGCTGCTGGCTGAATATTTGTTGACGTGAATCGACTGGGTGAGGTGCTTCGATGTTGCTGATCATCGACAACCAGAGGCAACTATCTGCGGTAGTTCAAGCGTCGTTATCTGGATGACCGCGACATCCTCCACCTCATCGTGGAGCATAATGAGTAGATCGATTTCCATCGGCTGCCACCCATTCAGGGATTGATGCTCTCCGGCGGTGAAGGTAATCCCTATGAGCCACTCAATCTGACGGCAAACTATGTGGCGTTGATGAATCTGCAGGTGCCGACAATCGGTATCTGTTTGGGACATGAGATTGTCGCATCGGCTTATCAAGCCAAGATAAAGCGGTTGCCTGACTATCATGGAAAAAAGGAGCGTGTGATTGTTACTGTCCCTGATGTGCCGATTTTTGCCGGCTTGGAGAAGAGGGAGATCATGATGCAGAAGAAACACCATTTCCACGTTCCCGATCCCTCTCGGCACTTTGACATTCTGGCCTATTCCGAGGTCTGCCCCAACGAGATCATGCGCCATCGCGAGAAGCCGATCTACGGTTTTCAGGGCCACCCGGAAGTATCGGGCGAAGAGGGTATGCGAATCATGGGCAACTTTTTGAGGATGTGTGGATTTGAGAATTAGAGCTTAGCAAAATGGTGGCTTGAGTATGCAGTAAAGCCCGATTACTTCATTCGATATTAGAGCCAGCCAGAAATACTGATGAATCGAGCATCCCTTCGCCATGCCTTATGTTGAAACGCAATAAGCACAGGCAGTGAGTTAGGAAATCCACTTTTATGAGGCAGCTGTGCAGCACCCTTGCCTTTGCTTACAGTGATTTTATCTGTTAACCTGTTGATTTAAAGGCGTAATAAATTGTTTGGGCGGGGTGTCTATCCACTCTCAGTCTGCTTACTGCCTATTTTGTAGCTAGCAGATTTTACATAGAGGCAGGCATGAGAAATTTTGTCGGTATAATGCTTTATTGGTGCCATCGTCTTAACTCATTTTTTGTTCCATCCACATAATCTCCGTTAGATTTCTTAAAATGGAAATGAGAGGAAAGTGCATAGTCCTTGTTTCAGAATCTGGTTACTCTGAAACGCAATTGCCATTGCTGCGGCAATTTATCGATAAGGGAGTAGAGCTCTTTTGCGCACAAGGAAAACAATGTGAAAAATGGGAAGAAGCAATGGACTGGCTTTGTGTTCAACTAGATACCTCTGGTGAGAAACCAGGTGCATTCTGCACAACTACTTGCCATCCAGAAGAATCTGTTGAGGAAGTGGTACAATTCGCTAAAAACTGGAATCTACATGAAGGAAAGCAGTGTGATGTACAGGTTGTTCAAATCTAACAATCCGTTCTTGATGCCCCTTCGGGACTAGGACGCCCGGCTATCGCCGGCCGTCCTAAAACTCTAGCGTTAGCATGTCAGAAATTTTAGATAACAATGAATAGAATACCATTAGATATAAAGAAAGAGATCCTAAAGCGGCTTCGCCAAGCTGAAGTGGAACACTCCGTCAAAATTCTCTATGCTTGTGAGTCTGGAAGTCGTGCTTGGGGTTTCGAATCTCCAGATTCAGACTATGATGTGCGATTTATATATGCGAAAGATAAGGAATGGTATCTTTCCTTTGATATTGAGAGTCGGAGAGATGTAATTGAATATCCAATAGTTGATGAAATCGACTGCAGCGGGTGGGATATTCGTAAAGCTTTGTATCTATTTACTAGAACTAACGGTGCATTGCTTGAATGGTTAACAAGCCCCATAAAATATATCGAGGAAGGTGCCTTCGCCAAAAGTTTAAGGAATTTAGCTCCACTCTGCTTTAATAAAATTGCCCTGTGCTATCACTATAGTCATATGGCACGAGGCAATGCTAAAGAGTACTTGTTTAGCGACAAGGTGAAACTAAAAAAGTATTTTTACGTATTACGTCCATTGTTTGCTATTAGATATATTGAATCATTTGATAATCCTCCGCCAGTAGAGTTCGAAAAACTAGTATCTGCTACGGCACCCAAAGAAATCGTTTCAGGTATCGAGTATCTGATCAAATTAAAAAAGGGAACGCCAGAGATGGGTTATGGTGAGCCTGTTCCTGAAATAAACCACTTTATTAAATCAGAGCTAGATCGACATGGTGATGCATTCAAAGGGCAAGGCAGGCCAGATTTGCTGGACTCTAGTGATAGGTTAAACAAACTTAATGAAGTTTTTAGGGCTAGCTTAAGGAAGCCTTGATTAATTCTGGATTGAGCGCGTGGCGAGCGGAAATGTGCAGGATCAAGGTGAAAAGCGCACGTAATAGCCCGCTATTGCAAAGCTTTTCAACGCAGAGCCGGGGCATTTCAGCCGGCACGCGCCGATTCATGAATTGATCAGAGGTTGCTTTGGCTGTTTTTTGGTTTGGATCGAAAGTAGCGCATAATCCTGCCATTAAGTGGATATTGTCGCTGATGCAGCAACTATGCAGAAGGCCAGAGTTAAGTTTCAATTGAGGTGGTTATGAAAATCACATGGATCTCGATATATTTAATTGTATTAGTTTGGTCGGCAATCAGCCCTGAAGATCCTTTTACTTGGTTTTTGGAGGTTCTGCCTGCCTTAATAGGTTTTGTGGTTCTTGGCTTGACTTACAATAGGTTTAGATTGACCGGTCTAGCTTACTCGTTAATATTGATTCATTGCATTATATTAATGGTCGGCGGGCATTACACCTATGCCAAAGTTCCACTTTTTGATTGGATTCAAGATGTCTTTGAGCTGTCAAGAAATAACTACGACAAAGTAGGGCATTTAGCTCAAGGATTTATACCGGCTATAATCGCTCGAGAAATACTTATTAGAAAAGCTGTCATAAGGGCAAATGGATGGCTCAACTTTTTAATCATCTGTTTTTGCCTTGCTTTAAGCGCATTTTATGAGCTTATCGAGTGGTGGGTGGCTGAATTGACAGGCGAGTCCGCTGATGCATTTCTTGGCACTCAAGGCTATATGTGGGATACCCAATCGGACATGGCGTTGGCGTTATTTGGCTCAATAATCGCACTTATTATTCTGTCTAAACTTCATGATAGCCAATTGCAAGAATTGAAACTTAAAGGGGGTATTGGGTAGGATGATTCTTGCGTTGCGCCTCTCATGCTTGTTAGCTTGAAGAGGCCAGAAATAATACCATCTTTTTAGGAACAAACAGGGATATGCATAGAATCATACGCCGTCTGGTTAATCATGGCTGTGCTGGATAGATTATTCTGTATGAAAAAAGACAGATAGACAATACAGGCAGACTAGCGGGCACGGAAGAACGGCATAGATAGACCGATAAGCCACTCGAAGCACTATCTCCGCCTGTTGATTGTCGAGCAAACTATATGGGATAGCAGTGAGACTGGCATTGTCGATTCTATCCTATGTGTAGGAGCCCAGTCCCCTGGGCGATAGGAAATTGAAAGAACTTATCGCCCGCAGGAGCGGGCTCCTACATTGTGTGTTCATTCATGAATCGGCGCGTGCCGGCTGAAATGCCTCGGCTCTGCGTTGAAAAGCTTCGCAATAGCGGGCTATTACGTGCG
>JASFJY010000373.1:0-4346 GCA_050119415.1 Chromatiales bacterium
TGAATTGTCGCTATTGGATTGGATGACATAGAGCGGGCTGTCGGGGTCATTCAGATCCAGGTCAACCGACAAGCCGGCGATGCCTTCATCCGTCGCCGTGTCGGATGGGCGCCAGGCGCCACCCAGGGTGTCGATACCCAAGGTGTAGTGATAGGTCGTGTCAACACTGGAATTTTCACCGGCAATTATCTTGGACATACTCAAGTAATAGCGACTGACCGCAACTATATAATCACCAGCGATCAGCTGTGCAGTAATTGGAGCATCGATATCCATCTCGTCAATAACATAGTCGCCGCCATCGATCTGGCCGTCATTTCTCAGTAGATAGAAATGTTCAGTAAACCCTTCGCCCTCTAAACGGAAACCGACCTCCTGATCGGCATCCAGGGTAAAAGAATGAAACTTGATGGAATCGGCCGGACTGATGCTGTCCGCATGCTCGATATGCACCCCTTGCTCAGGACTGACGGAGACCTCCCATCTACCGTCGCCCAAGTCCGTCACTTCGCTGATCGTGTGACGGCCCACATGTTTCACTCGGGTGCTGCCGCTCGACGCTTCGGCATTGCTGTTGTCCACCCGCAGGTTGCCCGCGGTAGCATTGGGGTCTTGCCGGTAAAGGGTGCCGGCGCCGGCAACGTGGGTCGTAGAAGAGCTATTTCCGCCGGCCAGAGAATAGGTACCGACAAAGCCGCTGCTATCCGGCGCGAGTATCGAAATACGGCCGCCGCCACCTGACCGGTAGCTAGTATATGTCCTTCTGGCATTGCCACCCATGACGCTCATGGTGCCAGTACCCGCGAGTTGCGCAGCCTCGATATGAATGGAACCACCCGCACCGCCGGTAGTGCCCCCGATGCCGTCGGCGCGGATGGCGCCGTTCAACGTGAGACTAGTGGCACTGATCTCCACCAATCCGCCGCCGCGGCCATTGTATGTCGTAGAGTACTGATTGCCACCGCTACCGGCGAAGCGCGCCCTCTGGTAGCGCCCGTAGATACAGAATGGAGAGGAAAGATCATCGCTGCGCCCGCCGGCATGGCATCCGCTCGCGTCACTATCGACCCAGAAGCCGGGCCCGGTATAGTGTCCTGCCGGATAACCCTTGCCGCTGACATCGATTGCAGAATCGATATCTTCCAGCAAGATGTGGTTGACGGCGCTGACTTTAAGGCCGAATACCTGTTTGGGATCGGTGGTCGCGTCCGGTACCGATAGTGTCGCGCTATTGCGCAAAGTGATATCGCTGTCCGATGCCACCTGTTGTGAAACCACCGTCCCCGCGTCGAGGAGAACTTCTCCGGCCGTGATGCTCGTGGCATCGAGTTGCGTGGCACTATCAGCGACCGTCAAAGTATCGCCGATGGTCAGGGCGCCATTGACAGTGACTTCGGCGCCACCGCCGATAGTCAGTGCTCCTGTCACACTAAGCGAATCCAGAATCGCCTGTCCCGCCGTCAGGGTGAGCGAATCGGCCTGGGGCAGGTTCATGCTTAGTTCGATCATGCCGCCGGTGCTTAATAGCGCCTCGAACTGCGTCATATCCATTTCCCCGGCCGAGAGCCCCCCGCCATTGTTGGAGGAACCGGTAAGGTCGCGTACAAGAACACGATCGCCGCCGAAATCGGCCGACGCTCCGTCGATGACATTAAGGGTTTCGAAGATCTGGACGCCGATAAGCTCCTGCCCCACGATCCCACTGAGATCATCCGTCGTCTCGACCACAAGGGCATCGCTTTCGTTATAGATGACCGGGTAGTAAGGGCTGGCGGCATCCGTCGCATCGAAACTGACCAGACGCCCACTCAGACCACCGGTTGTCGATTCAGCTGTCGGCACCCACGCCCGGTCGCCCGTTATGCGCATGGAGTAGCTGCCGCCCTGTCTGTTCAAGCGACTTCTCCAATCCTCTACAGCCTCGGTAAGGGAAACAGTGGCGGAGCCAATCGCCACCTGGTAGCTTCCCGGCGCCAGGTCATAGGTAACCGAATTGAGCCCGTCTACGATATAGTCATCCTCCGTACGCGTGCCATCGTTACGGAAGAGATAGAGGTGGGGCGTGAAATTCCCGCTGCTGTCGGCCGAAATCGTCACCGAGGAGGCGGTTGTCACGGTAAAGTTGTGATGATCGATATAGGTGCCGCCAGAGTAAGTTCTACCACTTTGGATATAGTCGCTGATATCGATCTCGAACCAGCGCGCTTCGCCGACGCTGATACGCCACTGGCCGTCCCCCAAGGACTCGACGGATTGGATGGTGTGGCGGCCAATAGTGCGTATCGGCGTCGAGCCCTGGGGCGCGGTGGCGTTACCGTTATCGATGTAGAGGTGGCCAAAGGTCTCATTCGCCAGTTTGCGATAGGCTGTTCCGGAGCCTGCGACATGGTCAGTCCCAGCATAGCTGCCGCCCCGGATTACCAGACTCCCGTTCTCGGAGAAGTTCGAGTCATCCGTTGCGGCGATGACGATCCTGCCACCGCCACCGGAACGATACGTACTGCTGCTCGAGATCGCATTCCCGCCGGCCACATCGAGAGATCCATTGCCCTCAAGCACGTCGACACTGACATCCAGACTGCCACCGGCGCCGCCTTGTTGACCGGCAATGCCGCGAGCGCTCATAGCGCCATCCAGCAACAGCGACTGCGCCCGCAGTTTTATGATGCCACCGCCGTTACCGGTATTGGTTGCACTTGAGTACTTGCCGGCATTGCCCGCATCCTCGGCAAACTCAAAACGGCCATGGGCGCAATCGTCGGAGTCGTCACTGCGCAGCCCGCCATGGCAACCGGCGTTCGCACTACTCTGCACAAAGTCCGGGGTTGTGTAGTAATCGGATGGATAGCCTTTGCCATCGGCATTGAGGGCCGAAGTTTCATCGATGGTCACGACACCGCCCGCCGTGACATCTAGAGGGAAGAGCAGCTTGTTGCCGGCATCGGCTGCGGGTGGCATTACACTGGAGCTGTTGAACAGGGTAATGTCATTGGCGATGGTGATCGAGGAGGCGGTCAATTCAGCCCCGTCGAGCAACAGATTCGCAGCGGAGAGGCTTCGGGTATCCATAACGGTGCCCGTACCGCCGATAGCGATAGTGCCGCCGACACTCACGCCATCGGGGCCGGCGACCGAGATGCGCGAGCCGCTGCTCAATGTGAGGTTACCCGTCAGGTTCAAGCTATTCACCTCAAGCGCGCCACCGCTGAGTGTGAGGTTGCCCGTCAGATCAAAGCTATCCACCACAAGCGAGCTGCCCGGCATAGCCAAATCGTCCGTGAGCTGCACACCGTTCGTCAGAACCAAGGTGCCCCCGCTGTTAGTCAGGAAGTGCTTAACAGTCTCCATATCCAGATCGGATGCGATCAATTCCGCGTCATTCAGTTCCGAGCCGGCTAGGTCGTTGATGATCACGCGGTCATCCCCGAAATCCACCGAGGCGCCATTCCTGATATCAAGTGTTTCGAAAACATGGACGCCGATCAGCTCGTTGCCGACAACATCGCTGAGATCGTCCGTGGACTCGACAACCAGGGTTTCTTGGGTATTGTCAATCACGAGATAGAGGGGCGCGGCAGTTTCATCGGCGTCGAGGCTGACATGGCGGCCTACCACACCAGCCCCGCTACCCGGCAATCGCCAGGTCACGTCTGCCGCATAGGCTTCGCTGCTAACAGGCATTGTATAAGGCAACTCCCAGCTGTATGAGGACGTCATCACCCCATTGACCGCCTCCTCGATAGACATCATCTGCGAGGCATAGCAGCCGTCATAACATTGAAGTTCCACTATCCCGACCGCGATGATGTAATCCCCCGCCGCCAGATTAAATATCTGACCGCCATACCCAGCATCTTGGGCCACATGGTCATCGACCGTCAGGCTACCACTGTCTTGGAACACCCGGGCGTATGGGTAAATACCTGCACTTTGCCAACTAGTAGATCTGGCTATGGTGAGCTGCGCCGGGGTATTCAAATGAATAGTGTGGTATTGGACCAGGCATTCACCCAGATTGCAGGGCACAACGCCATTGAATACCTCATTGACCGGTATATGGTCCTCACCGACGGCAATGCGCCATTGATTATTACCGAGATCCGTTGCCGACTGGATCAGGTGACGGCCTACAGATCGAATAGGCGTGCTACCGCGCCGGGTGCCTTCGCCCTCGGCGTTATCGATCACCAACGTTCGTGTACCGTCAACAGCCGACTGGGTAAACCGAGTACCGGCTCCAGCCGAATTGCCTGAGTTGTTTACACCACCCTCGGTGGCATAGGCGCCATGGTAACCGCTGCTGTCATCGACATGGAGACTGATCCTGCCGCCACCACCGGCACCTA
>JASFJY010000374.1:0-4344 GCA_050119415.1 Chromatiales bacterium
AAGCCTCTGTATTAAAAGATGCTTCTAGGTAATAGAAAAAAACAGCACTCTGAGAAAATGCTAAGCACTGTAAAGCTTTCCGTCAGCTATGCCTGTCAGATCATTCGTCTGATAATCGAGTGAATATTCATAAAGACACATGAATGTGTATACAGACTTTGCCAAAGATAAAAACGAACCTTATGGTTGATTGGCATTCAAGCTACTGACAGCAAATCAAAAAAGTTAGGTGTAAAATGGAGGTGTAAACATTTCCGACAAGCAGTCTTTCAAAAGCAAACGCCTATCGGGCACTACGCAAAAGTCTTAATTAAAGAGGTTCAGTTAATTAAGTAACCGACTGTTTGTACTCGATTTATCGAAAGAGCCTTGAGAACCTATATCGCCGACTACGTTTTTCATGTCTTGCTGTTGGCTGGCATACTGCGGCTGAACACGGCATATACGGGTTAATAGCTCGATAGACTGGAAGAGATAGGTTCTAATCAGGTCAAAGTGGCAAAGGGCTGCACCAGGACGTCCTCGCCGGCTTTAACGCCGTCACAGGGCTCATCGAGCAGGATGAAACAGTTGCCACGGCTCATGGAGGTGAGGATACCCGAGCCCTGCTGTCCCAGACTGGTCACGCAGAGATCGCCATTGTCTTTCTCGCGTAACTGCCCCCGGATGAATTCAAAGCGACCGGGGCGCTTGCGGATGTTACTCTCGCTGCGTACCCGCAAGGTGAAGGGCTGATAGGCCGTGCCGCTGGCCAGCCAGTGCAGCGCCGGTAGGACGAACTGATAGAAAGTGACCATCACAGCCACTGGGTTGCCCGGCAGGCCGAAGAAGAGGGCTCGGTCGAGCCGTCCGAAGGTCAGCGGACGCCCCGGCTTCATGGCGATCTGCCAGAAGGCGATCTCGCCGCACTCCTGCAGGATCGATTTGGTGTAGTCGGCGCTGCCGACCGAAACGCCACCGGAGGAAATCACCACGTCGGCGACCTCCGCCGCTTCACGAAACGCCCGGCGCAAGGCCTCCGGGTCATCCTTCACCACCCCCAGGTCGAGGATTTCCGCGCCGGCCCGTTGCAGCATGCCATGGAGGGAATAGCGGTTGCTGTCATAGATCTCACCCTCCCTCAGGAGGTCGCCAACCCCCCGCAGCTCATCACCGGTGGAGAAGAAGGCAACCCGCGGACGCCTGTATACATTCACCTCGCCGAAACCGAGGGAAGCAATGATGCCCAGATCCGCCGGTGTCAGGCGGTGTCCCGCTTCGATAACCGTGCTGCCTCGGGCAATATCCTCACCGGCCTGCCGCACATTCTGCCCCGGCCGGTGGCCCCTGCCAATACGCACGCGGTCCTCGCCGATGCTCTCTGTCTGCTCCTGCATAACCACCGTGTCGGTGCCGAAGGGCATCGGTGCGCCGGTCATGATGCGCACACACTCACCGCGTCCGCAGTGACCGCCGAAGGGCTCGCCGGCGTAAACGGTGCCGATCAGCTTGAGGTCGATATTCTGCTCCGGCAGGTCTTCGCCATGCAGGGCAAAGCCGTCCATGGCGGAGTTGGTGTGACCAGGCACATTGATGGGGGAGACGATCGCCTGCGCAAGAAACCGCTCGAGCCCGTCGCGCAGCGCCAGCCGTTCCTGGGTGAGAATCGGTGTGATGCTGCCCAGGATACGGCGGCGGGCTGTATCGACGGTTAGGGTCTCGGGAGATTCGGCATCGGCACAGCTGACGATGTTGTCAAGATGGCTGTGAGTCATGGTGTTAACAAGCCCATGCTTTCAAATGAATAATCCGTTGCTCTATAAATCTGGCGATTTCTTGCGGATCATTCATATTCAATCGCGGCAGGTTCTCAGGTGCGGCCGGAATCTCCCCGTCCGTGGCGATGGCGATGATCTGCGGATCGTCGAGACAGAGCAGCGGGTTGCCCAGTGCGGGACGATGCAGCTCGATCTTGGGGAAGGTGGCGCGCTTGAAGCCTTCCACCAGTACCAGATCGAGCTTTTGCGGATCGAGTGCTCTAAGGAGCTCATCCAGGGTCGGTTCGCCCTGATCCTCATCGAACTCTGTCACCAGTGCCACGCGGCGTCTGGAAGCGATCAGTGTCTGGGTGGCGCCGGCCTTGCGCAGTTCGTGGCTGTCCTTGCCGGGGTGGTCGATATCGAAGTGGTGGTGAGCGTGCTTGATGACGGCTATCCGCAGGCCCTGGGCGCGTAGCCGTGGCAACAGCCGCTTCAAGAGCGTGGTCTTGCCGGTGCCGCTGAAGGCGCTGAATCCAATCAATGGCAAGGGGGAGTCGATCATGCAGCACCACCCTGCAGGCGATCCCGCTCCTTCTCGGTGTTGATGTTGACAAAGGTGGCGGGCAGATCAGAGAAGTCGGCCAGCGCCACCCGGTGATGGGCGTACCAGAGGTCGATCTTGCGATCGCCCTCGTCCAGGTAGCGCCGCAGACTTGGTTTCAGCACCACCGGAATCAGGGCGTAGACAGGCTGCATGCGCTGGCCGTCATGCGCCACGGCGATTTCGGCTGATTCACGCTCGCGGGCCGCCACCAGGCGTTCGACCAGTTTGTCGGTAAGCAGGGGGCCGTCACAAGGCACTGTGACGATATAGGGTGTCTCTACCACTTCCATGGCTGCCAGATAGCCAGCCAAAGGGCCCTGGTAATCGGTGATGGAGTCGGTGATCACCGGATAGCCGAACTGTTGATAGCGAACCAGATTTCGGTTGGCGTTGATCGTCAGGCTGCGGACCTGCGTCGCTAGGGCATCGATTACGTGCCCGATGAGCGGCCGGCCGTTGAACTCCACCAGACCCTTGTCAGCGCCGCCCATGCGACGACCCCGGCCGCCGGCGAGAACCACCGCGGTGATCTGTTCCCGTATACTCATGCCCGGGTACTCAGGCAGGGGTTGCCCTGCGCCGGGGCAATGGCTCTGACCTGCATCGGCTCGGCCTCGATCAAGCCGCCTTCATGCAGATGCAGGGAGCGGTCGGCAAGCTCGGAGAAGTGGTGGGCGTCGTGACTGGCGATGATCAGTGACATGCCCGCCTGTTTGAACGGCGACAGCAACTCCAGGGTGCGTTGTCGCGATAATTGATCGAGATTGGCGGTCGGTTCGTCCAACAATAGAATCCTCGGTTGTCTCAGCCAGGCCCTGGCGAGCGAAACCCGCTGGCGCTCGCCGCCCGAAAGACTCTTCGAGGGGGTTTCCATCAGGTGTTCGAGGCCGGCCCAGGCCACGGCCTGGTCAATGCGCTTATCACGTTGCCGTCTGGGCAGATTGCGGGGCAGGGCATAAGCCAGATTATAGCGGACCGATCCATCGAACATATACGGATGCTGGTGAAGGTAGAGTGTGCTCTGCAACAGGCTGCCTCTGCTGTGCTTCCAAGAGAGCATACCGCAACCCAGGTCCACCCAGCAGCGATCGGGCCTCTCCAGACCCGCAAGTATTCTCAGCAGGGTGGTTTTACCGGCGCCGTTGGGCCCGCAAAGCAAGACGGCCTGACCGGCCTGCAGCTCCAATTCAATGTTGCAGAGCACCTGTCTGCGTCGAAAGCGCTTATCCAGTGAATCCACGCGAAGCGTATGCAACTTGTTCATGCGACCGGTTGCCCCCTTCCCTGAAAGTTCTGCAACAGGGCGTTGAGGGTGAAGGCGAGCGCCAGCAGTACGATGCCGAGCGCGATGCCCTGGGAGAATTCACCCTTGCTGGTCTCGAGGGCGATCGCGGTGGGAATGTTGCGGGTGTAGTGTAGGATGTTTCCGCCCAGCATCATTGAGGCACCGACCTCAGCAATAATCCGGCCGAAAGCGGCGAGCAGGGCGGCCATGAGACCAAACCGTGCCTCGTGCATCAGGGTCCAGAAGGCGCGAAGAGGTCCGGCCCCGAGGGTGCGCGCCGTCTCCCAGGCCCGTTTGTCGACCGCCTGTAGCGCCGAATGGCTCATGGCGGCGAGGATGGGGAAGGCCAGGGCGATCTGACCCAACACCATGGCGCTCTGGGTGAAGAGCAGTTTCCATTCACCCAGCGGTCCTTGTCGCGACAGCAGAATGTAGAAGGTCAGTCCCACCACCACCGCCGGTACCGAGAGGAGGGTGCTGTTTATAGAGATCAGCAGCCTGCGACCTGGAAAACGCAAAAAGGCCAGGACGAAAGCCGTCAGCAGCGCAGGCGGTGTCGCCACCAGGATGGCGATGAACGAGACCTGAAAGGATATGCCAATGATCTCCCAGAGATCGGCATTACCACTGAACAGGAGCATCATTGCGGAAATTGTCGCTTCGCTTAGTCGCTCCATCAGTTTTGTTTTGAGAAAGTAGCAAATTCTAGCGTATCT
>JASFJY010000375.1:0-4335 GCA_050119415.1 Chromatiales bacterium
AGACGGCGGCCGTGTAGGAGCGACGTACACCTACCACATAAACCGATTGCGCCTGTTCCAGCATATCAATCGCCTGGTTGACTGATGCCTCGGAGATCTCGCTGTAGAGCTGCTCCAGGGAGTAGATGTTGGCACGGGTGAACTCGGTCAATATCTGCAGAGGGGTGGGCGCGTTTTCGTCGGTTTCCCCGAAATTCAGCTGCAGGAGACGAATGCGTTCGCTGTAGCTGGGTTGCTCCTCCAGAAACCTGGATTTGAAAAGCTTCTGCATGTCCGAGAAGCCGCTGTAACCGAAAGCGTTGGCAAAACGCACCAGGGTTGAGGCGTGTACGCCCGCCTCTTGGGCAATCTCGGCCAGGGTATCGAACGCGACGCTGTCGGTGTGCTCCAGCACATAATGGCTGACCTGCTGCAAGCGCTTGCTCAGGGCGGTATGCCGCTCGGTAATGCGCGTCTGAAGTTCATTAAAAGTGCTCGGGGGCGTTTCGCTCATTAAGACTCTCCTTGAATTGGAACTACTATAACGGCTTGCCGTCTATGCCGCAACGATAATTCCATTAAACTAAATGAATGGAATATTCGAATTTAAAAAGCACTTGTAATGAAATTTACATTCCATTATAGTCAAATTTCGAAACGCTGGTGGCCGTCAAACTCAACTAGAGGCTGGCCCCAGAAAAAGCGACGCAGCCATAGGGCTTATAGGGAAATCGGCGGGCTGCGCCACGAGCAGCGACTTATAGCAATATACCGCTGGGATCACGCATCCAAGTGAGACCCGGCGTAGCAAGTGGAGGAATCCGATGTCCCAAACCCTCGAGCAGACGGTGGACGGTGTACCCGAAGCAGCGACTGACGCCGATGAGCGAATCAAGAAGATCTCCGTTTTACGTAAGCTGTTGAACCGTCCCGAACTGGGTGCGATGTCGGGAACCATACTGGTGTTTCTTTTTTTCGGCATTACCGCGGGAGACAGCGGTATGTTCAGCCCTGACGGGATCCTGAACTGGACCACGGTTTCCTCTCAACTGATGATCATCGCCATTGGCGCATGTCTGCTGATGATAGCCGGCGAGTTTGATCTCTCAATCGGTTCGATGATCGGTTTTGCCGGCATGATGATGGCCATTCCAGCCGTGTTTTGGGGCTGGCCGGTCTGGCTCTCGGTGCTCTTCGCCTTCGCCGGCGCCATGCTGATCGGATTTATCAACGGCTATATCGTCGTCAAGACGGGATTGCCCTCGTTTATCGTCTCGCTGGCATTCCTGTTCATCCTGCGCGGTCTCACCATCGCGCTCTCCATCATGTTTACCAATCGCACTATTGTCGGTGGCGTGGGTGATGTCGCCGAGGGTGATTGGTTGGCGCCCCTGTTTGGCGGTGAAATCGGCACGGGTTTCTTCCGGTGGCTGGGAGAACAGGGCTGGATTATAACCCTGGCGGATGGCACTCCGCTGGTCACCGGTATCCCCATGGTGGTTGTGTGGGCGTTGCTGCTTGCCGCGGTGACGAGCTGGATTCTCTTGCGAACCACCTTTGGTAACTGGATATTCGCCTCCGGCGGCGATACCAACGCCGCCAAAAACATCGGCGTACCCACGGCGCGGGTGAAGATCCTGTTGTTCATGTTCACCGCTTTTTGCGCCACCTTGTACGCCGCCTGCCAGGTGTTGGAATTCGGCTCCGCGGCCGCTGACCGCGGTTTGCTCAAGGAGTTTGAAGCCATCATCGCCGCCGTCATCGGGGGGGCGTTGCTCACGGGCGGCTATGGTTCGGTGATCGGTGCCTGTTTCGGAGCGCTCATTTTCGGTGTTGTACAGATGGGCATTTTCTTCACCGGGATTGATTCCGACTGGTTCCGCGTGTTTCTCGGCGTGATGTTGCTGGTCGCGGTGCTGTTCAACAATTTCATTCGCTGCCGAGTCACGGAAGCCAGGTAAGGAGGTGCTGAGCCATGAGTAATACCGACTACATTATTGAACTCAAGAAGGTGAGCCGCCATTTTGGTTCCGTCATCGCGTTACAAAATATCTCCATCCAGGTGAAGCAGGGTGAGGTACATTGCCTGCTGGGTGACAATGGCGCGGGTAAATCGACACTGATTAAAATCCTTGCCGGTGTGCATAAGCCCACCCATGGCGAATTCCTGTTCGAGGGAGCACCGGCGCGGTTTACATCCCCTCGCGATGCGCTGGATGCCGGTATTGCCACCGTCTATCAGGATTTGGCGCTGGTGCCGTTGATGAGCGTGACCCGCAACTTCTTCATGGGGCGGGAAATCACCAAGGGGTGGGGGCCGTTTCGACACTTCGACATTAAGCGCGCGGATGCTATCACCAGCGAAGGGCTCGCGAGCATGGGCATCAAGGTGCGCGATCCCGGTCAGGCCGTAGGCACCATGTCGGGGGGGGAACGCCAGTCGCTGGCCATTGCACGGGCTATCCATTTTGGCGCCAAGGTGTTGATTCTGGATGAGCCCACGGCGGCGCTGGGCGTCAAGCAGTCCGCCAATGTGCTACGCGTTGTGGCGCGGGCCCGCGCCCAGGGGATCGCCGTCATCCTGATTACTCACAATGTTCATCACGCCTATCCCATCGGCGACCGCTTCACGCTGCTCAACAGGGGCCAGAGTCTCGGGACCTTCTTGAAGAGCGAGGTCTCGCGGGAGGATGTGCTCGGCATGATGGCGGGTGGAGAGGAACTGGCGTCGTTGGAGACGGAGTTGGCCGAGTTCGAAAGGGTAGACAAGGAGCGCCAGGCAGAAAACAAGGTTCACAGCGTCTCGCCGACTGTGCTTGAGCGCTCATTCGCTAAATCACAGGGTGTGTCAATTATCGGCCGTTAGCTATTTAGGGGTCCTTGCGCACAAGGCGGACAACCACTTATGTAATCCTAGAAGGAGGATTTTGAATGAAACAGCTGTTGCAAAAGATTACCGGCGTCACACTAGCAATCTTGGTTGGCTTGGGATTGGCGGTCACTTCCGTGACCGTCAACGCGGCGGGCGAGCGCTTCGTGTTCGTCAGTCACGCACCGGATTCCGACTCATGGTGGAACACCATCAAGAACGCGCTGAAGGAGGCGGAAAAGGATTTGAAAGTTACGGTGGAATACCGCAATCCACCCACCGGTGATCTGGCGGATATGGCGCGCATTATAGAGCAGGCGGTCGCGTCCAATCCCGATGGTCTGATCACGACCATTGCCGATTTCGATGTGCTCAAGGGCTCTATCGAGAAAGCGGTGCGCAAGGGTATTCCGGTGGTCACCGTAAACTCCGGTACCCACGAACAGAGTGAGAAACTGGGCGCCATGTTCCACGTGGGTCAGCCCGAATTCGACGCGGGTTATGGTGCGGGCAAGCGCGCCAAGGCAGAAGGCGTGAGCGGCTTCCTGTGCGTCAATCACTACATCACCAATCCCGCCTCGGTGGAACGCTGCAATGGTTACGCCGAAGCTCTGGGTGTCGAGCTTGGCGATCAGATGATCGATGCCGGTTCCGATCCGACAACGGTGGAAACCCGTGTCGCCGCCTACCTGCGCAAAAACCCGAAAACCCAGGCCATCCTTGCGCTGGGCCCCAATTCAGCCGAGCCGACTTATCATCTGCTGAAGAAGAACGGCATGGCCGGCAAAATCCATTTCTCCACCTTCGATGTCAGCGGTGAGATCGTCAAGGGCATCAAGGACGGCACCATCGCTTTCGCCATTGATCAGCAGCCTTTCCTACAGGGCTATATGCCGATCGTTGCCCTCACGCTGAATGCCAAATACGGCATTGCACCCGGTAACCACATCAACTCAGGCCCCGGTTTTGTCACGAAAGAGAATGTGGAGCTGGTCGAGAAGTTGGCAGGGGAGTATCGCTAAGACCTTCAGGTGGATCGTTTTCAGCTGATTGGTTTGTTATAGGCGGGTCGGGTCGGAGCAGGGTGATCCCCCTCCGATCCGTGGCCCCGCCACCGAAGTTTTTATTAGAGTCGCTTAGTGGTCGCGCCGAGTCTGCGAACCCCGGTCGCCGGGGCGTGGCTTTGGTGGCTGTTGGGCGGTTTATAACGGGGAGAGGAAAGTTGACGCTACACATACGCGACCATCGGGCGGGGTTTGCCAATGGCATTACACAGATCACCCGCTATGACGAGACAGAGGACAATACCGGCATTGCCCTGGCGGTGCACAAGTTGTCTGCCGGGGAGGTCTGGGAGACCAAGACGGAGGTGGAGACCGCCTGGTTGCTGATGTACGGGGCGGTGGAAGTCGAACTGAACGGCGAGACCCGGCGGCTGGAGCGGCACTCCCTGTTTGACGAGTCACCCAGCTGCCTGCATGTCTGCG
>JASFJY010000376.1:0-4324 GCA_050119415.1 Chromatiales bacterium
ATTAAGATGGGTGATTTATCGACAATATGTCGGCTTCGGGCTTAGAGAATCCCGTGAAATTGCCATTACCCCCGCCCATGGTTTATTATTTATAGTCTTTGCCCGGCCGATGAGGCCGGCTTTTGAGATTCGGAGAAGACCCTATGGCGCGTGTAACAGTTGAAGATTGCATGGACTATGTGGACAACCGTTTTGATCTGGTGTTGTTGGCCACCAAACGTGCGCGCCAACTGGTCCACGGTGTCGAGCCGCTGTTGCCCTGGGAGAACGACAAACCCACTGTGATGGCGTTGCGCGAGATCGCCGGGGGACTGATCAGCCACCGCGATGTGGATGAGCGTCCAGCTGAGGAGGAACTGGTGGTCGATGAGGCGCTGCTTAATCTCGACGTCACTTCCATGGGCAGCGGTACGGAATAATATCGGCCCGGCTGCCGCTGCCGCACTGCCTTGGCTTGCAACAGGGGGTAGAATAGGCTCAGAATCCATCATGGCTGAGGTGATGGAGAGCTAGATGAGCAATACCCTAGGTGCACTGGAGAAGGGTCAGGAGCCTCCGCGCTTCCTGATCAGTGATCTGTGCGCCTATCTCGAACGTTATATCTCTCCGAGCCACATCCGCGAGGTCTATCGCGCCTACCTTTTCGGCGCCGAGGTCCATGTGGGCCAGCATCGCAAGACCGGCGAACCCTACATCTACCACCCGGTGGCGGTGGCGCGCATCCTGGCGGAGATGCGCATGGACTACAAGTGCCTAATGGCGGCTATTCTGCACGATGTCATCGAGGACACCCCCACCGCCAAAGAGCAGCTGGCCGATACCTTCGACAGCGAGATCGCCGAACTGGTCGACGGTGTCAGTAAGCTCTCCAAGATAGACTTCAACTCCCAGGCCGAGGCCCAGGCCGCCAGCCTGCGCAAGATGCTGCTGGCGATGACCAAGGACATCCGTGTCATCCTCATCAAGTTGGCCGACCGTCTGCACAATATGCGCACCCTTGGCGTGATGCGTCCCGACAAGTCGCGCCGTATCGCCAGGGAGACCCTCGACATCTTCGCTCCCATCGCCAACCGGCTCGGCATCAATAGTATCCGCCTGGAACTGGAGGAACTCGGCTTTGCCGCCTATTGGCCCATGCGCTACCGGGCGCTCAAGAGCGCCGTGGCCGACGCCAGGGGGCATCACCGGGAGCTGGTCGAGAACGTGGAGAAGGCGCTGCGCAACCGCCTGGAACAGGAGGGCATCACAGGCGAGGTCTTCGGCCGCCAGAAGCACCTCTTCAGCATCTATAAAAAGATGGTCGACAAGAAGCTCAGCTTCTCCGAGGTGGTCGATGTCTTCGCCTTCCGTATCGTGGTGGATAAGGTCGACACCTGCTATCGCGCGCTCGGCGTGGTGCATAACTTCTACAAACCGATGCCGGGCCGTTTCAAGGACTATATCGCCATCCCCAAGGCCAACGGTTATCAGTCGCTGCACACTGTCCTCTTCGGCCCCCAGGGCATCCCCATCGAGATTCAGATCCGCACCGAGGAGATGGACAAGCTGGCCGAGTCGGGCATCGCCGCCCACTGGATGTATAAGACCGGCGAAGCCAGCGGTCAGTGGGTCAAGTCGCGAGCCTCCGACTGGCTGCAGAACCTGTTGGAGATGCAGCAGGGGGTAGGCGACTCGGTGGAGTTTCTGGAGCACGTCAAGGTCGATCTTTTCCCCGACGAGGTCTATGTATTCACCCCGCGCGGCCGCATCATGGTGTTGCCAAAAGGGGCCACAGTGGTCGACTTCGCTTACAGCGTCCACACCGATGTGGGCAACACCTGTGTGGCGGCCCGGGTTGACCGGCGCCTGGTGCCCCTGCGTACCCGGCTACACAATGGCCAGACGGTGGAGATCATCAACTCGGAGGCAGCGGGGCCGAGTCCCGCCTGGCTCAATTTCGTGGTCACCGGCAAGGCGCGGGCCAATATCCGCGCCTATCTGAAGAATCTGCAGACCCAGGAGGCGGTCAACCTGGGTAGCCGTCTGCTGGATAGGGAACTCAATCTGTTCAGCTTCAAGCTCGAGAATATTCCCCGGGAACAGATTGAGCAGGTGTTGCAGGAGTTGCGCATCGATTCCCTGGAGACGCTGCTGGCCGACATCGCCCTGGGCAATCACATGCCGATGCTGGTGGCGCGGCGTCTGGCCGGCGAAGAGTTAACACCGGCTGTTGAAGGCAACGCCAATGAGGAGCCCGCTTCCGGTGTGCTGGCAATCAAGGGTACCGAAGGCATGGTGGTCAACTTCGCCAACTGCTGCCGCCCCATACCGGGCGACGCCATCGTCGGTGTCTTCAGCCCCGGCAAGGGCATCGTTATCCACCAGCAGGGTTGCCGCAATCTGGGTGAATACAAGAAGCATGGGCACAAGTGGATCGAGGCGGAGTGGGAGGACGAGGTGCAGGGCGAATTCGCCACCAAGGTGCGGGTCGAGACGAACAATCAGCGGGGCGTGCTCGCCTCGGTGGCTTCGGTGATCTCGCAGCAGGGCTCCAATATCGAACATGTGGGTTCCGAGGAGCGCGACGGACTCTCATCCACGCTGGTCTTCGTCATCACGGTGAAGAATCGCGTGCACTTGGCCCGTATCCTGCGCCAGTTGCGCTCGTTGCCTTCGGTGATGAGGATCACGCGGGCACGGTATTAGTGTTGAATTTACCGCACGGCCCACTAGCCCGAATGTCTACTCCGGGAGCGCGGTGATCCCGCTGCGAGGGCGCGTTCAGCGTGGGTCGGTTATACTTTAAATTTTACAAATATTCCAGAATTGGCGAGTAAAAACGGTAAGTTAGTTAATTCTTTAAGCGACCGGATATGACATTCGGACTAGGAGTTGTTATGGGACGAGAAATCATTCGCACCGACCAGGCGCCTCAGGCCATCGGTACCTATTCACAGGCTGTAAAGGTGGGGCAGACCGTCTACCTCTCCGGACAGATACCGTTGGTGCCGGATACCATGACCCTGGTGGAGGGCGATATCGATGTCCAGATCCGCCGGGTCTTCGACAACCTGCAGGCGGTAGCCCGCGCGGCCGGCGGCAGTCTCGCCGAGGTGGTCAAACTCAATGTCTTTCTCACCGACCTGAACAACTTTGCCAAGGTCAACGATGTGATGGCCGAGTATTTTTCTGAACCCTATCCCGCGCGTGCGGCCATCGGTGTGGCGGCGCTGCCAAAGGGTGCCGCCGTAGAAATGGATGCGGTGATGGAGCTTGAATAGTGCTGGTTTAAGGTTAGGCAATGGACAGCATTTTCGAAAAGATGGTCAAGGTGAATATCCAGGGTAGGGTGTTCGTTACCTGTCAGAGCCGCGGCATCAGCGATCCCGCTGTCATCGGTTACTATGTGGAGATCCTTGAGCAGGCGGTCACCGCACGGCTGACCGATGAGAGCAGTCCAAGCGATTTTCAACATGCTCTTGACGAGCAGCTGAAATGGTTGGAGTCTGAACTGGACCAGACGCGGCTCGACCAACCGGCCTCGACTGAAAAACGACATACGGATGAGGAACCAGCGGTCACCGCCCCAGCAGCCCCCGCATCGACTGAGAAGCCGCTGCCAAGCGGATATGTGCCCGAGGCCAAATCAATGCCAGAGCGGCTCAGAGATCGGCGTACCGTCTTGGAAGGACTGCTGGTCAATGACTGCGTCACCCTAAAACTCGTTACGCCGGACGAAGCAGATAGGTTCAAACACGGCCTTATGGGTAAAGATCCGGAAAAGGCCGAAGAGGAAGTGGTCACTGCCTTGCGTAATGCGCTTCACCAGCAGATGCGCAAGTTCATCCGCAAGCATAATGGGGGGCCTTGGGCCAGCTCCGCCATGCAGGAGGAAATGCGCATGGACATCGCCAGGACCCGCTCCCTGCAATCTCTGGTGACGCTTGCCCGTGAGCTACTCGCCGAGCGCGAGGAGTGGCTGGACAAGAGCAAGGGCAGCATCACGGGGCGACTCTTCGGCGGGCGGGTGAAGGTCGACAAGTAGCAAGCAGAGGTTACCAGCACTTGTCGACGGTTGATGTGCCGGTTATGTCTTTGGCGCCTGTTGAATCGTAAACAAGGTTGCCACATTCCTCGTCTGAGTACTGAGGTACGGCTGTCAACCTCACACAAGAGGTGATGGCTGTGGCGCCGCAGGTACCTGCGGTTACCAGATAGTAATCGGACTCCGAGGGCAGATCCGTGGCCGTCGCATAGCCTAAAGCGGTCAGGTCTGTCGCATAGGTCGAATTTGCGGTGTAATTGCGCTGCTGGGCCTGCATGACCTGCATGATGGTGGATTTGC
>JASFJY010000377.1:0-4320 GCA_050119415.1 Chromatiales bacterium
AGATCGAAACGGCCAGCGCCAATCTGTTTGTCCATCACGCGTACGTTTTAGCAGATGTGACGCGCAGGCCGTTCTTCTCGAGATACTGTGTTACCGCATCCCGTATCTCCAGATGGTCGTCGACGACCAGAATGTGGGGTATAGGCACTTGTTCAGCCATGTCTCTTTGTATCATCTCGCAGAAGAAGAAGGAATATTTGTCGTAGTCTGTATCAAACGCCAATTCCGCGACAAACCGATACATTCCGATAAGGACCAGACATCATCCTGCGGCCTCCGTCGTGCATCATGATCCCACATTTAGATATCACTGAAGAGGTGACATGATGAAACGCAAAGCAAAGATAACCATCGGTCTGATTGCAACCCTGGCAGTGCTGGTGATTGGCGTAAAGGCGATTGCTGGCGGTCCAGGCGGATTCGGGCCTTACGCCGGTTTTTGTCACGGTCCGGGCATGATGATGCACTCCATGGGCGGCTTGCGCAATAATCCACTCTTCCAGACCTTGGATACTGACAATAACGCTAGTCTGTCCGCCTACGAAGCCGAGACCGGAATGGAACGTCTTCGGATGGATTTCGATACCGATGTAAACGGCGTGTTGAGTCGCACGGAGTTCGACATGCTGTTTGCCGAGATGACGCGCGGAATGTCTGAGTATCCTTTTCGCATGCTCGATACAGACGAGGATGGCAGCATAAGCGCCGAAGAGATGCAGTTCCCGGCACGAATGATGACCAGGGTGCAGTCTGGCCCGTACCGCTAGGCAGATGTCGATACAGCACTGTGGAAGTAACGCAGACTGGAGGGCGGCGATCTACCCGAAATTCGCCACCTTCCCTCTAAACACATGAGGAGAACATGGCAATGGCTACAAGAAGTTTCTCTCGCACTCAGATCTCACTGCATTGGATTGTCGCCCTGTTGGTCGCTGCGCAATACCTATTCAAGAATGCAATCGTAGACGCCTGGAACGCCTATACACATGGTCAGAGCTTCGCCTTTGATCCGCTGATCATGGCACATGTCGTCGGCGAGATACTGATAATGGCCCTGGTGCTATGGCGTATCGTCCTACGTATCAAACGCGGCGCACCACAGCCGAGTGAAGGTGAGAATGCCGCGCTGAAGTTTGCCGCCACAATGGCTCACTACAGCTTGTATGTGGTTCTGATCGGCATGTCGGTCAGCGGTGCATTGGTCTGGTTTGCAGATATCCAACAGGCCGACCAGGTCCACAATCTGCTCAAGGGAGCACTTCTGGCATTGATTGCCTTGCATGTGTTAGCGGTTCTCTTCCACCACTTTGTGCATAAAACGCCTGTTCTTGGACGGATGCTCTGGTCCTCTGAATAATTATTTACGATATTGATCTACAAGCGACAGAGGTTCATCCCAATGAGAATATCTATTTTGTTTTTATCCGCTTTGCTTGCATTACCGGTTAGTGCAGGCGCGCAAGAGAAAACGGCCGAGAAGCTTGTCGCCTCCATGCAACAGGCCGACATGACTTATCGTGAATTGATGGAGGTTATGGGGAAAAGCTCCTCAATTATGCATGAAGGGATAATCAGGCAGAACAAGCAAATGGTGGAGCTTGGCGCGAACTTTATTTTCACCCATCCGGCGCCCAAGCATAAGCCGTGGGAAATCATGGAGGAAGCGGATCAAGGCGCCTTCAAACAAAGTCTTGTTACCTTTGACGAAATACTCGACATACACACCAATAATATCGTCAAGGCGGCAAAAGAGGAAAATTGGACCGGTGCCAGTATGGCGGCACATGAACTAATGAATTCTTGTATTGCATGCCATGCAATTTGGAAGCACAAAGTTAAATAATCCGGCTACCACATGCATTCAATGGCAAACAGTCCGCATTGCTGATGGGTTATTCAGATTAACAGGTCTTGAATGTCTGCTTTTGTTGCTTTAAAAAGTGTATTGGTGAATTGATAATATGAAGTTATTAAAAAATTACAATTACAACCCATTGATTTTATGAATAATTATTTGTCGTTTTGACCGTCAAAAAACGGATGAAATGCTAGTGTTCCCCTATATTGACACTGTCATTCGCGCCATTCTCATTATCGTTATATGGTAACGTATATATCAAAACGGTTAACCTGATTCATATCTTGCTGCGCGAGGCCCTGGAGCAATAGCAGGGGTTACACCTGGTCCACGATCGATGACCGGATCTTTGACCCCTCAAAAGGGGTTACGCCGACCAGCTCGCCGGCGCCGAGATCTGTTACCCCTCCCAGGCGTCCGCCACCCACTGCCGTTTCTCCTCGCGCACCACCTGTAAATAAATTTCGGTGGTCTTGGTGTCGGAGTGCCCCATCAATTGCGACAACACATGTAGGGGAAGGGTTCTTTGGCCGTGACCATGGCCACACCATGGCGCAGCCCCTTGCCGGTGGCCTGCTTATCTTCTATGCCTGGGCGATCCATTACACGTTTGACGAGCCGATAGGCAGTTGGGCGACTCATAGGCCAGAAGAGTTTATCTAGGTCTTTGCCTCTCTTCTGGGTTTTGCGGATACCGAACACTAGGTCCAAATCGTCAACCAACTTATTCAGCGCAGGGACAGTACGGTATTGCGGGTGCTTCTGCCGCCCTTTGCTATCCTGTTTCCGCTTTTTCAGCGACCTGAACACTATGGCCGATTCCTCCATGAGTAAGCGCCCAGGCGACAGCTCAAGCGCTTCAGACGGGCGACAGCCGGTATCTTGGGCGATCTAGAGAGATTTCGATGATTTCATTAACCAGGAAAATGATGAGCGCAGAAATTCAGTTCCGCCACCGAAGACACAGACGCCATGTGAGAGAATGATGTTATCTGGTTGCCACTGTAATAATTTGGAGAGTGATTCTGTCGCTTTGGCCATACTGCCAAGGTGGAAACTGAGTCGCCAATCAATGGGGGTTTTGCCTGAGGGATTGAGAATGCCAGCAAACCTGGCAAGCTTTGTCTGCCACCAGTTCAGCGTGGCCGGATCAAAATTCTCTATTAAGTCGGTGAGAATGAGCGTGCGGGACGCCATGTGGAAGAACACCACCTCTACCATGGCATGACTGCCTTGAAAGAGGGTCTGGTCTATCTCTGATTCCCAGGCATGATCTGGTGTATCAGTCAGCTCATTATCGAAATTTATATCCTTTCGCTTTTTGCACAACCCAGGAGCGGCATAGGTGATTGCATCGGGAAATTGCTCAATCCACTCCGCCAAGAACAGATGGTGCAGCTTATTGGGTGAAATGAGGTATTTGACTTTACCGAGCGCCAAGAGCTCTGTTATCAGATCAGCATTTATCTTCTCGGGTGAATGCACCCACAGGTTTCCGTTTTGCAGCCTGATAACGGTCATGCGCGTGGAAAAAGGGAAGCCATAAAAGCTCACCCTGCTTCCATCATATACCCAGATTTCTTTGCCAATCTTCTGAAGTTGCATGTTATTTGATCATCCATAAACTTCCTGTTCATACTATCCATCGCTGGTTTGCTTTCTGATACTTGACACTCAATATGATCAAAAAGACAAGCGTAGAGTGTTAACGGTAAGCAAGCCGCTATCCAACCAATTTTAGCAAAAATCTCTCCCAAAAGTTGAGATTGAACTGTTTAACAAGGATTTTCTGCGTTAACCATTCGGCCGCTGCGGATGTGCCGTTGTTTGAGGCAGCGTTGATCATCAATGTGAAAGCGAAATCAGATTCCGGCACGATAATAGAGCGGCAGAAAAATGTTCCTGCCGAACCATCCATGCCGGAGTAACGTGTATTGCGGTAGCGACCATTACCTACACCCAGTGAAAAACCCTTATAACCAAAATGAATGTTTTCATAGGATTGGGAGGAGATATAGTTATCCTCTTTTCTCAATCCTTTTAAGTGCAACTGAGTATAGTTGGCAAAGCCTATCGACGTCATGCTCAGGTCGCCCGCGGGGGTCAGGAGTTCAGGTATGACATAGTCATGACGAGGGCCCATTATCTCTATCTCTGTCTTGCTCTTTATGATATGCCCCCAAGGCTGCTCCGGACTGATACTGTGTGGCCAGCCGATATGTACCGGGATATTCATTCCCTCTTCCAGGGTGAACTTCACCAGTTGCTCATAGGACAAACCACTCACCCGCTCCAACATGGCCGAAGCCATGGTATAGCTGGCGTTCGAATAGAGCTGTTTGAATTTACATTCACTCTTCTCGCTGGCAGGTGGTTGTTTCAGTAGATACCTGATAAAGGCCTGTCGTTTATTACTGACAGATGCGTCAAAATCTGGCAGCGATTCCTTGTCGGCATTCGTA
>JASFJY010000378.1:0-4290 GCA_050119415.1 Chromatiales bacterium
AGGTCGGTTTAGGCTGCGCTAACCCGATCTGCCTGCTTTTGCCAAATGAGCGCCATTGTGGTTGGCCAGTACTCATTTTTTTTGGCCTTCCGCTGATTCGTCTCTGCTCGGGAAGAGCTTTTTCATCGCCTCATGCCGCTCTTCGGCAGTGTATAGATCGGCCTCGGTCTCTCCTTTCCCGCCGAAGAAGCGTCCGATGCGATGGAACAGCCGCTTGAGTGCACGCCACAACTTTGGCAGTAGCCAGACGACCGCAGCCATGAACAGCAACAACAGTAGCAGGAAGGCCAGTGGATAGTTGAGCGCAGTCCAGAGTCCGCCGATGACGGCCAGATCCTCCACGATTGAGGCGGTCCAGTTGGAGACCGGCTCCGGTGAAGTATTGATTAACAGGCGCGAGCCGGCCTTGGTAAAGTGGCTGCCGGCTGCCAGCGTGCCGCCCACCAGCGCCGCCGCCAGTTCGGCGGCTGGGTCGATTCCGAAACCACTGGCCGCGCCGGCCGCCAGCAGGGCGCCGGCGGGGATACGGATGAAGGTGTGCAGGGTATCCCAGCCGCTGTCGACCCCCGGAGTTTTGTCGGCGAAGAATTCGATGCAATACATGACAGCGGCCACGGCGATCACCAAAGGATCGCTCAACACCTCAAGCCCGGGAGGCAGTACTACATGTCCGGTCATACCGAGATAGCCCAGCACCAGCACGGCGGCGTATAGGTTGATGCCGGCGGCCCAGCCGGCGCCGAGGGTCAGGGCCAATGTTTCTATGGTTTCCATGAGTGTTATCCGATGTCTGCCTAGCGCGAATGTTTCAGCCGGTCGCTTGAAAAATAAAATAACTTTAGGTTCTTGCTTGTCATTTCTGGAATATTAGCAAAGAACAAAGTGTAACCGAGCCGCGTTGAACGCGCCCTTACACCGGCCTCGCCGTCCAACCGGCGGTATTTGCTCAATCATCAATAGCGGGCTATTGAGAAGTGGTAGAGGGGTGTGCCGTTTACGGACCTACGGATGGATTCAATCGCAAATCCACATCTGAGCGGTGATCCCGGCGCGGTCATCGTGACCCCTAACGTGCGTTTTTTCCAGTACCCTCTGACACCTTTGTTTGTGTTTGTACGGTTTTGGTTCAAAGTCGTATTCCTCAAAGCGGGTTCTGAAGCCGCTACCGATCCCAGGCGGTGGTCGGCTGTGTGAAACTTTCGCTTTTACTGACCAGTCCGTATGATTGAAAAGGTTTTCTTCAGAATTCACTTCAGGTTGTGAGCACCATGATTAAAGTCGGCATAGTAGGTGGGACCGGATACACAGGTGTGGAGTTGCTGCGTTTGCTCTCACGCCACCCCCAGTGCGAGGTGGTGGCGATCACCAGTCGAGCGGAGGCCGGCAAGCCGGTGGCGGAACTTTTTCCCAATCTGCGGGGTCATATCGACCTGCTGTTTCAGACGCCGGACGAGGCGGGTTTGGCCCGATGTGACCTGGTCTTCTTCGCCACCCCCAACGGGGTTGCTATGACTCAGGCGTCCGAACTCTTGGCCGCCGGTGTGCGGGTGATTGATCTGGCCGCCGATTTCCGTCTCAGCGATCGTTCGGTCTGGGAACATTGGTATGCCATGGAACATGCGGCCCCGGAGCTGCTCAATGAGGCGGTTTACGGTTTGCCTGAGATCAATCGCCAGGCTGTAAAGCAGGCCCGGCTGGTGGCCAATCCCGGCTGCTATCCTACTGCGGTTTCACTCGGATTTTTGCCGCTGGTGGAGCGGGGCCTGGTGGAGCTGGACTCTCTCATCGCCGATGCCAAGTCAGGCGTAAGCGGTGCTGGACGCAAGGCCAGTGTGGCACAGTTGATGGGGGAGACGGGTGAGAGCTTCAAGGCCTATGCGATTCCTGGCCATCGTCACCAGCCGGAGATCCGTCAGACCCTGACGCAGGTTGGCAAAGGGGATGTGGGATTGACCTTCGTGCCCCACCTGGTACCGATGATCCGGGGTATCGAAGCGACGCTCTATGCCCGTCTGAAAGCGGATGCGGCCGAGGATCTGCAGAGTCTGTTTGAACAGTGTTATCGGAATGAGCCCTTTGTCGATGTGATGCCGGCCGGGTCGCATCCGGAAACCCGCAGCGTGCGTGGCGTCAACCATTGTCGCATTGCGGTGCATCGGCCACTGGACGGCGATGTGGTGGTGGTGACCTCGGTGATCGACAATCTGGTCAAGGGGGCGGCGGGGCAGGCGATACAAAATATGAATCTGATGTTTGATCTGCCGGAGACGAGCGGTCTGGAGCAGGTGGCCCTGCTGCCTTGAAGCGATGAAAAAGCTGCGTAAGTTCAGACCGCCGAAGATTGTCTCAAACCAGCAGGTGGTGCCCTCTTGGCTGCGCTTAGTGCTGGCTTTTCTACTGGCTCTCCTGCTGCTGCTGGTGGTAGCCTGGGTGGCCTACCAAAAAGGCAGCGACAGTTCGGCCGGTTTTGCCGGCCTGCAACTTCCCGATGCGCAGCATCAGATCGAAGCCTTGGAGGAGGAGCGTAATGCACTACGCCGAGAGCTGGCTATGGTGAAGCAGGCTGCGGAGATCGATCACGAGTCGATCGTCTCCATCCGGGATCAGATCATGCAGTACCAGGATGAGCGCCTGAAGATGGAGGAGGAGCTGGCGTTTCTGCGTGGCATCGTCTCCATCAACAGCAAGAAGCATGCGCTGCGGTTGCAGAACTTCAAACTGGAGCCGGGCCTTGAAACGGGTCAGTACATCTACAAATTCTCGGTTAGCCAGGTGATCAACAGCGGTATCGTTGCCAAGGGTGTGATCGAATTGAATATTGAAGGGCTGCAGGACGGGCGCTCCAAAAGGCTGAGTCTGGCTGAGGTTTCAGTGGAGAAACTGGACAAGATCAAGATGCGTTTCCGCTATTTTCAGAAGGTGCAAGGGAAACTGAAGCTTCCCGAAGGTTTTGAGCCGGCTACCATCGAGATCCATGTCAAGCCGCAAGGTAAACAACTGCAGTCCATTCAAGAGTCCTACAACTGGTCACCTATCCTCTGAAGGAAAGTAAATATGTTCGGAAAGAGTAATAAAAAGTTTCGCGCACCGAGAATCAGCACAGTCATCGGTTCCGGCACGGAAATTCGGGGTGACATCAACTTCGTGGGCGGCTTGCATGTGGATGGGGTCATCAAAGGTGACGTGATCTCGGACCCCCAGGATGCGTCGGCCACCCTGACCCTAAGCGAGTTGGGCAAGATCGAGGGTAATGTGCGTGTCGGCAACGTGATGCTCAACGGTACCGTAGTGGGTGATGTGATGGCCACCAATCGGGTCGAACTGGCACCCAAGGCGCGTATCACCGGCACCCTCACCTATGCCCTGCTGGAGATGTCCATGGGTGCTGAGGTCAACGGCAAACTGATCCACGCCAACGAGTTGGAACCGCGTAAACTGGGGTTTGACGGCAACAAACAACGCCACGCCAAACCGGTCGCGACCGATAAACTGGCGGCACAAAACCTGGGTGAGAGTGAGAAAAAGGGCGCTCCGAATACTTGACTATTTTTATAGGTATTTGCATACTCTTATGCAGTTGACGAAAACCTGATGGATTCAGGATCCCACAAGCGAGATACCATCATGACCACAGCAGAAGCAGTAGACGATGCCATCATTTTCACCGAGGCTGCCGCCAACAAGGTCGCAACACTGATTCAGGAGGAGGGTAACCCGGACCTGATGTTGCGGGTCTACATTCAGGGTGGCGGCTGTTCCGGTTTCCAATACGGCTTCACCTTCGAAGAGAACGAGAACGAGGGGGATACCCGGGTTGTCACCAGCGGGGTTACCTTATTGGTCGATCCTATGAGCATGCAGTACCTGATGGGTGCGGAAGTCGACTATTCGGAGGGGCTGCAGGGCGCCCAATTCGTCATCCGCAATCCCAATGCCACCACTACCTGTGGTTGCGGTTCCTCCTTTTCCGTGTGAGCCGCGACCTTACAGTCTGATTGAAAAGGGGCGCTTTAGCACCCCTTTTTCGTGGGTTCATGCCTATGTGACCGAGGCACTACTCCACATAGGGTAGCAATGTCAGTTCCACCCGCCGGTTCTGCTGGCGGCCGGACGCTGTGGAATTGCTGGCAATGGGACGCCCCTCACCATAGCCGACGGTGTCGATCCGCACCGGTTGCACCCCGTTTTGCATGAGGATACTGCTCACCGCTTGGGCACGCTGCTGGGAGAGCATCTGGTTATAGGATTCGGAGCCGGTGCTGTCGGTATGGCCGGACACCTCGATCATGG
>JASFJY010000379.1:0-4280 GCA_050119415.1 Chromatiales bacterium
GCGTTTCAGGGGTGGAAATTCAAAGGAAGTCTGGGTACAGTTTGTCACAGGCAAAACCTTGTTCGATTACGGCTTAAGCAACTGTATTATATCGAAATTACAGGGTTTTGCCTTTTTAATGCGTGAAATATTCGGGCTAGTTCAGATGCGGGTTTGCGCCTGAACCCTTCTTCGATCCGTAAGATGAAAATTACTTTCCATTTAGCATTTCCCTGACTACCGCGTTCCAGGCCAAAGCGAGATTGGATCTGTCATAGCCCCCTCCTCCCAGGGCGATAAAGCGACCGTTGCAGTGTTCATCGGCGAGCCGGTTCAACTGCTTCGCAGCATGAGCGTGGGCAGCGGGAGTCAATTCCATATGGGTGATCGGATCGCCCTGGATACTGTCCGCACCGGCCTGAAGGATGATCAGTTCCGGCTTTCCCTGACGAATAAAATCCTCCACTGACGGCCAGACTTTAAAAAAGTGCGTGTCATCGGCGAACGGCGGCAGTGGGATATTGAGCTTTGTACCCTTTGCCGCGCCTGTTCCTGTCTCTTCAACCGCACCAGTGCCCGGATAGAGAAAGCGTCCGTCCTCATGGATATCGGCAAAGATCAACTCGGGGTCGGATTCGAAAGCGTAAAAGACCCCATCAGCGTGGTGTGCATCGATATCGACGTAGGCGATACGCTTGATAGCGTGCAGTAAACGCAGACTCTCGATCATAACGCCGGGATCATTGAAGACACAAAATCCGGCAGCCGAGTCTCTGCGGGCATGATGCAGCCCCGCAATGGGCACAAAGACTTTCATGTGGTCGCCTGCAAGGATATCGTTCATGCCATCCAGTACCGACCCGACCACCGTACAGGCCGCTTCGAAGATACCCTGAAAGGCCGGCGTATCGCCCTGGTCGAGATATCCTTCGCCGCTCTTGGATTGTGATTTTACCCTGAGGATATATTCCTGAGTATGAAAGGCGGACAAGGCCTCTTCGTCACACATTCGCGGAACGGCCACATCTACTTTTCTATCCAGCCCCTGTTTAACCGTTTCCCGCCAGAAAGCCTGGATACGGTCGGGCCCAAAGGGATGTCCCTCACCAAACCCGTAATGGCCTAGTGCCTCACCGAAATAAACACTGACGCTCTTTTTATTCATATCGCATCTCAATGGTTTTCCGCTTCCAATGCGTTCAAGATCGCTGGATAGTCGAAATACTCCGCCAACTGTTTAAGCGTTCGCGCCAGTTCGGGATCGCATTCACCCATCTCGCCGATGGTCGCCATGATGCGTTCGTAGTCAAGATCGTCCAGAGCCTCATGAAGCCGCTGGCGCAACTCCTGTGGTAACGCCGCCAGCATAGCCGGCGTCAGTTTGCATGCCTTGGTCTCAGGCTCGGCTCGCCGGTAGACATATTTCACGCCCAATTGCCGCGCCAGACAGTCATAGAGTTCATCAATGCGGTAGGGTTTTCGCACCAGGTCATTCATGCCTGCATCGAACAGCTTCTGATTTTGCTCCTTGAACACCGAAGCCGTGACCGCAACAATTTTCACATCCTGGCCATTGGGCAGCTGGCGGATGCGCTTTGTGGCTTTGACGCCGTCCATCACCGGCAGGCGTCGGTCCATCCAAATGAGATGGGGCTGCCACTCCTTGAAAATTTCCACCGCCTCTTCGCCATTGTCCACCACCCAGGTGTCCAGGCCGATCTCAGTCATCAGTTTCGCCAGCAGCAACTGGTTTTCATACTCGTCTTCAACGACAAGGATGCGGTAGCTTGGCTGTCCGGGTGCCAGTCCGCAGACCTCCCCAGCCGTCCCGGCTGTAAGTTCAGCGGCGATCTCACTTTCATCGGCCAATTCCAGCGGAAGATAAACACGGAAAATGGATCCCTTGCCTGGCGTACTCTCGACATCGATAGAACCCTCCATCAGCTCCACAAAATGGTGGGTGATGGCCAGCCCCAATCCGGTACCATTCTGAATCTTCGATCTAGCCAGTTGCACGAAGGGTTGAAAGAGGCGTTTCTGCTCTTGCGGTTCGAGGCCGGGGCCGGTGTCTTCGACCTCTATCGACAGAGTGTGCTGCTTGTCATCCTTTATGTCCAAGCGGATGATCACCTCCCCTTCAGCGGTGAAATTCACCGCATTGCTGACCAGATTCATCAGAATCTGACGCAGACGACCTTCATCACCTTTGATATAGCGCGGAAAGGTCGCGGATTGGTGCAAGCGTAATCGCAGGCCCTTCTCCTCGGCGCGCAAACGCATCATGTCGCTAACATCGCGCACCATGCCGCCCAGATCGAAGGCCGCAATCTCCAGCTGCCCTCCCCCCGCCTCTATCTTGGCCATCTCAAGCACGTCGTTGATGAGCCTTAATAGATGCTCTCCGCTGCGATTAATGATATCGAGCTTTTCACGCTGACTGGCAGTAACGTCCGGTTCGCGGCGCAGCAGGCCTGAAAACCCAAGAATGGCATTCAGCGGCGTGCGCAGTTCGTGGCTCATATTGGCCAGAAAGATGCTCTTAGCCTTGTTGGCGGCCTCCGCTTCATCGCGGGCGATAAGGAGTTCAGCGGTGCGATGCATTACCGTTTCTTCCAACTGCTCATGATAGCGCCATCGTTCCTCCTCCATCTGCTTGCGTTCGGTGATGTCCTGCATGACGCCGATAACCTTAACCGGACTACCATTAAGATCTCTATGGAGTTCGGCGACGCAGGAGAGAAAGCGGCGTTCGGATCCATCCGCAGGGCGGATTTCGAATTCCAGATTGTAAGGCCTGCCTTGTTCGATCAGGCCGACAAGCGCTTGGTGTACACGCTGCCTGTCGGGGATGCAGGATTCAACCCTCACCAACGAAAACTCGCTTACCTCGGGCTCAAAACCAAAGATACGCTTGGTCTCGCCAGAGCCCCAAAAGCGCTTGGTTGCAAGATCGTATTCCCAGGTTCCGATATGGGCGGCACGTTGGCCCAAACGATAGCGCAGTTCATTTTGGCGCAACGCCTCCTCGGCCATCTTACGTTCATGTAGATCCATCCTGACCCCCAGCATCCGTGTCACTCTTCCTTTTTCATCGCGTTTGAGCTCGAAACCCTTTATATGCTGCCACCGCTAAGTCCCGTCGGCATGACGAAGCCTGGCCTCGTACTCGTAGGCTTGCGTTGGTACCGCCGAGGATTCTCTCGCCAGTACCGCCTTGATTTTCTTCTCAACATGGGCCCGGTCATCCGGATGCACCCGCTCCAGCCACTCTGCGCGTTCCCCCGAACCCGCATTCATCATCTCCTGTAGGGCCCTAAAGTCGATGAGTCGTCCCATCTCATCCTTGTTGATTTCCGTTTCCGGCGATATCAAGTTATCAATGCTGAAAGTAGTCTGAGGCAGTGATTTGTCTGCGGCCGTTTCCTCTGTTTTATTCTCGTTGATATGGCGCAGAGTAGTCAGATAGCATGGCAGACCATCCAGCTCGGCGTGGCTCATAGAAATGTTCACATTGGCGATCGTACTATCCTTGCGTAGGATGCGCGCTTCGATATCATGAACCACATTTTCCCCTTCGAGTTGTTCAAATACCCGGGGCCACAAATCCTGATCGAGAAAGAAAACCATTTTCAAGGATGTTTGACCGACGATTTCTTCGCGGCTGTAACCGGTCAATTTTTCACAAGCGGCATTGGTATCCAGGATGACTTTATCACTTCTTCGCATCAGCATCACGGCATCCGGAAGAAAACGATAGGTTTGATTAAATCGATCGTTTTCTTCCGCAAAAACTTGGGGCTTGCTTGAATCTGTTTTCATTGTTCCTCACTACAGAGGCGCGGGTGGAGGGGCGATGCCGCCAATCTGATCGAAGCATAAATGGTCTGAGGGGTTTATGAACGTTGAGCGACCCAAGAGCAGGCGTGAATAATATGGGTTAGGCAGCAACATCAGTGAGACCACCTTGTGGCTAGTGGCAGGCAAACCGCTACTTGCCGAACCTTGGCTGCGCTCCACACTCGGGCCCTTGCCGCATATTCCCGTCTATCACGGCAGCATATATTAGGAAGATTAGACGCCCGTTTCGCTGCCAGTCAACCTGTGTTTACAGCCATAGAACAGCTCTATCGACCTCAAACGAACCAGCCGCTGACGGCCCCGGCGGCGCTATCCTACTTTCAGGTAAAGGTTGGAATATTTCAAAAAAATCAGACTATTACCTCAGCTTTCGAGCCCCATTTACACTAACACCACAAGACGGGGCCGCCACGCGCCCAACGATGAATGTCACTTCGTCAACG
>JASFJY010000380.1:0-4276 GCA_050119415.1 Chromatiales bacterium
GGAGCGCGGCTTGCGCCCCTGCTGTGCCAGACCGGCTAGATAGGCGAGCAGATCGACCCGCTGTGCCTGCAAGAGGCCGTAGCCTCGGCTGCCATGCAGCCACAACCCCAGTTTGCGCAGATCGGACTGATAGGCGGATAGGGTGTTGCGGCTGAGCCCTCGTTCAAGCCAGAGGGCATCGCTAAAGCGCTTTATCGTGGTCTCGTCCTGGTCTTGTGCCTGTGTCGTCACAACCCACCCTCGTGCAGCAGCAACCAGCGTTTGATCTCCAGTTTTCTACCTGAGCGCTCACCGGCAAATCCGCCCAGCCCCCTGGCGCCCACTACCCGATGACAGGGAACCACCAGCGGGCAGGGATTGGTGCGACAAGCGTTACCGACAGCACGTGCCCCGCTGCCTATACGCTGCGCCAGTTGGCCATAGGTCAGGGTCTCGCCGGCCGGAATGGTCCGCAGCTCTTGCCAGACACGCTGCTGAAGGGAGGTGCCTCCTAACTCGATTTCGAAATCAAACACACTGCTGGCGTCATCCAGATAGTCTTCTATCGCTTCGATCACCTGCGCGAGTCCCTGCTCATCTCCACGGTAACTCCGGCTCGGTCCATCCAGGTAGTCGACGCCCGCCAGACTGCCCCTCAGCATGGTGATGCCGAGCGGACCGAAAGGGAGATCGATGACGGCTTGATAGCTTTGTGCGGCCTGTTTCACGGTTGTAGCCTCACGGGGCTGTCGAGCATTGAGAATAGGGACAATCCCAAGGAACTAATGCCGAAAAGGCCGCGGAATGTCCACAGAACATGTGGATAACTTTGTTTATAAAAAGCATGAAATCAGCGGGAACCCGCGCAAACACTGAGATCCTTTTAGATTGTACATTTTCTATACAATGCATAATTATACTTGTTTTACAATAAGTTATAAATGCATATGAATATGTGACATGAGATATTTCCACTAACGCCATGTCGGTTTATTCCTCAACCCTGACATGTGCATAAATACATTGACAGCGTCCATTCGTTCTGCTCCATTGCCCGGCCAAGGGTCACTCTGATGTGCCGTTTCAGGCAAACACCATTGCACCCAGCCTACTACAGATGTTGAAATCTTCCCACGCGCGAATATGCTCCACGAAATGCTGCAGAAATCCCCCCCATTTTGGCAAACCACCCTGCTCTCGGAAATGACACGGACCGAATGGGAGTCCCTTTGCGACGGCTGTGCCAAATGCTGTCTGCAGAAGCTGGAGGATGAGGAGACGCGGGAGGTTTACTACACCAATATCGTCTGCGACCTGCTCGATCCCGAAACCTGCCGCTGCACCCGCTATGAAGAACGCTCGGTACTGGTCCCCAACTGCGTCACCCTCACCCTGGAACACCTCGATGATCCCTACTGGCTCCCCCCCACCTGTGCCTACCGACTGATTGCCGAGGGCAAGGAGTTGCCCGACTGGCATCCGCTGGTCTCAGGTGAATCCTGCAGCGTGGAAAGGGCCGGCCATTCGATCCGCGGCCGCAGTGTACCTGAGTCGGAGGCGGATGATTGGGAGTTCCACCTGATAGACTGGATAAAATAACCCCGTAATGACAAAGCCCCAGATTAGTACCCTGTTTGAATTTCTCGAGACCGGCGGCCTCGCGCCCTGTTTTTATGACATGGGCCGCCGGATCCTGCCACTTTCCAAGGAGACCTTTCTCAGCTTCGAACGCACCGAGACTCCCTATCCGCAAGCCCTGCAACAACAGGCCTGGTTAGGGCTGGTTCTGCAGACCGGCGCGGATCCGGTGATCTGGTTCCTGCGCTTTCCGCTGGATGAACAGGGTAAGCTGCTGCAGGCGGCCCGCGACGATTTCATGTTCCAATTGATGGAACGGTTGGGTACCGCCACATCAGCGAGCGAGCAGCAGCGCACACAGATCGAGTCGGCGCTGGAACAGAGCCCCTACGCCTTCCAGCCGAAACAGGAACGCCTGGCCGCCTTTCATGCCCGACTGACCGTAGCGCTGGCGCAGCCCCCCTCCCACTACTACGCCCATGCCAAGCGCTATTTCAGCGGCGAACTGGGCTGGGACCAGTGGTCCTTCATCGGTTATCAGGGCATCGCCGATATCGCGGCGCGCCACGCTGAAGAGGGAAACGATCAACGTCTCGCCGCCGCCATTGCCCATCTGCCGGCGACACCGCTGGAGGCCCTCTGCCACCTGCTCGAAAATGAATGCATCCCACCATCGCTGGCGCAGGCCCTTTTGGATCGCGCCCGTGCAACCCTGGAGAGCGAGACAACCGACCCCCAGGTGATCACCGCCACGCTTAGAGGGATCTCCTTCAGCGTCTCTCGAAGCCTCCGCAGGCGTCTATTAAAAGAAGTGCTGCACCACCCCATAGCCCAACGCAGTGACATACTCGCCGCCATCGCCGGCCGTCTGTGGACCGACCTGGAGGATGCCGATCTGCGTGGCCAATTCCTGGAGCAGCTTGCCGCCAACGAACAAGGCCAATCGTTCTTCGACCAGCTGCTGGCCGACCTGCTGTTTCTCGCCGAGTGCCGTCCCGGCATGCTGCAGAGCCTGCGCAACCCGATGCGGTCAGAAACGCTCAGCCAGGCGATCGGGGCCTTTTTCTCTCGCATCAAACCGGCCTGAACCAAAGTCTGTCGGTTCATTCAATATTCAGTCCTTAAGAAAGATCAACTGGGGTATCCTCTCACCATAGTCGGCGGTTAAGCCGAATGTTTCATCCGGGCTAGTCTTTGAATCTAAAAAGGGATAGTTAGTATGCAGAAATCATACCCAACGAGGATCGTTACTAAATGTATTGCTGCTGGACGCTTGTCGCTAGAACACAAAGGCCGTTTGATTGCCGAGATGAATCACCTTGGTCGCGCAATGCTGCTGACGGGATTCTTGTGCGGACTCCCGGGCGCGGCCTCCGCGCAGCAGGAAGTCGGAGTCACCGGCAATCTCAGACTGGGATTTATCCATGCCGAGGACGAGTTCGGCGAGGATTCGGACGGCTCTGCTATCGGCGGCAAACTGGGTTATATCAGCCCGTCCTGGAAGGGATTGAGCGCCGGTGCCACCTTCTATACCACTGGAGAGCTATTCGATGACGAAAACGGCGATTTCTTTTCCTCGAAAAACGGCAGCTACTCCATCCTGGGTGAAGCCTATGTTCAAGGCATGTATGGCAACACACAGCTGCGCATCGGCCGCTTCGAACTGGATACACCTCATGCCGACACCGATGACATCCGCATGGTGCCCAATACCTTTCAGGGATTCTTGCTGAGCAACACCGACATTTCCGGCACAACAATCTATCTCACCCATCTCGATAAATGGGCCGGTGTCGATGCCGATATTCCCGAACGCTTCCAGGAGATGAACGATGACGACGGCATCTCCGCAGTCGGCGCTATCTATGAAGGTATCGAACAGCTGGCGCTGCAGGGCTGGTACTACCTTGGCGGGGATCTCTTCAATCTCCTCTATCTGGAAGCTATTTACGAGGCCGACAGTTTCAATGTCGGCGTACAGTTCGGTGCGCAATCGGATGAAACAGACGACGCATCGGGACCGGACGGCGACGTCTGGGGGGTTAGCGGAAGTTACACCCTCTACGACCTGGCCCTGAGCGCCGCCTACAACGATGTCTCGGGAACGGTGATCAACGGTTTCGGCGGCGGCCCCTATTTTACCTCGGCGGACGATCATACCATCGATGGCGTCGAGGACCAGGAAGCGACAGCCCTGGGCATCGAATATGGGGGAATCGAATCACTGGTCATCGGTGTTTTACATGTCGATTTCGACCAGGGCGCCAATGAGACCGACTACTATGCCGCCTATGCTGTCAACGAACAGTTGGGGCTGGAATTAATCTATACCGATATGCACGAGGATGGGTATTTTGTGCGCCTGATGGCCAACTACGGCTTCTGATCCGGAAAGACCGCAGCGACCATCGCGTTCCCGGATGAAACATTCGGGGTAAGGAACCTCTGATTACGTCAAGAAAACAGTAAGTTATACGAGAAACATCCGTTCAAAGCGTGTTCATTGCTTTTTGGGTGTTGCAGATTTTTTTTTTCGTATTTCATTCAATAACTGTGATCTCTGTTGGCTATTTGGGTCAATCTAACACTTAACGATGTCGGGCATAGGGATCTAGGATATCAAGACACTTGATTTTCGAGTTATGAAATAAGCGAGGGAATCGCAAAATAAGAGGTTGTAAACCATGAGTCACTATCCCCGCCTATCCAGTCTTGCCCT
>JASFJY010000381.1:0-4263 GCA_050119415.1 Chromatiales bacterium
GAAAAAAGAAAAAAGAAGCGAAAGCAGCGTCCTTCTGCTAGCCAACAGAGCAAACACCCCATTCGATGATAGAAACCACCCCCCCAGAAAAAACGAAGACCGTCCCCTGCCCCACCTGCGGCAAACCGGTGCCCTGGAGCCCGGCATCGCGCTGGCGTCCCTTTTGCAGTGAACGCTGCCGCCTCATCGACCTGGGCGACTGGCTCGACGAAAGCCACCGCATCTCCGAACCGCTGGACGGCTACCACCACGCGGGTTCCGACGGCAACTCGCCCGACTGAAACCGCTTCGAAATGGCGCGATAGCGCGGGCAAATACTTGCCAGCACCCGGGTGAGGATCAATAATCCCCCCAACACCCAATCAAAGTGTCATCTGTTCCATCCGCCGGCCTGTTTTGTGGGGCCTGAAGATCAGGCATTGAATAGGGTGCGCCACAAAACCACATCCGAGAGTCACCATGTCCTGGTTAATGATTGTCCCGGTGGTCATCGCCGCCTTTCTTCTCCTGATGCCCATGCGGAGGTTGGCCTGATGCACTACGCCATTATTCCCGTCACCCCCTTGCAACAGAACTGCACCCTCTTCTGGTGCGAGAAGACCCTGAAGACGGCGATTATCGACCCTGGCGGTGATATCCAGGTGATCATGACCGAGATGAATAACTTCAATCTGGCGCCTACATGCATCCTGCTGACCCATGGCCACATCGACCACGCCGCCGGGGCTGCCGAATTGGCCGAAAAGCTGGACATACCGATCAATGGCCCGCACCCTGAAGACGCCTTCTGGCTCGACAACATGGCCCAGCAGGCCGCTATGTTCGGCTTTCCCGAGGGGCGGATATGCCAGCCCGACCGTTGGCTGCAGGAGGGCGATGAGATCAGTTTCGGCGAACAGCGGCTGCAGGTGCTCCATTGTCCCGGACATACCCCCGGCCATCTGGTCTTCTACCACCCCGGCAAACGCCTGGCCCAGGTAGGGGATGTGCTATTCAAGGGTTCCATCGGCCGCACCGACTTCCCCAAGGGTAACCACGAGACCCTCATACGCTCGATCAAAGAGAAGCTCTTCCCTCTTGGTGACGAAGTGCAATTCATCCCCGGCCACGGTCCCATGTCGACCTTCGGCGCCGAACGGCGCAACAATCCTTTTCTTTAGCGACAGTCGTTGATCCCGCTGCGATCATCGCGTTCCCGGATGAACCATCCGGCCTACCCCGATAGTTGACTCTGGTCAGCCTCCAGCCTTGAAAACACAACATATTGTGTCTTTACTTAACAGGTATCTCCACATGTTGTAAGATTACAATAATTACCGGAGGATCCCTCACCATGCCCGCTCACGCCTTGTTACAGACCTTCCACTTACCCCGTAAAGTCCACAAACGGGACGGCAGTGAGGCCGACTTCGATGCCGGCAAGATCCGCAACGCCATCCTCAAGGCCGGCCAGGCCAGCGGTGAGTTCGGCGAGGATGAGGCCCGGCTGCTGACCGCCCAGGTGATGAAAGTGCTGGCCCACGCCGGCATACGCGATGGCGTTCCCGGCATCGAACGCATTCAGGATATGGTCGAACAGGTGCTGATCAGCGCCAACCACCTGCAGACAGCCCGCGCCTACATCGTCTATCGCGAGCAGCACAAGCAGCTGCGCGAGGAACGCCGCACCCTGCTCGACGTGGCCGCCTCGGTGGGCGAGTACCTGGAACGTTCCGATTGGCGGGTCAGCGCCAACGCCAACCAAGGCTACTCCCTGGGCGGGCTGATCCTCAACACCTCGGGCAAGATGGTCGCCAACTACTGGCTCAGCCATGTCTATCCGCCTGAGATCGGCCAGGCTCACCGTGAGGGCCAGATCCACATCCACGACCTCGACATGCTGGCTGGCTACTGCGCCGGCTGGTCCCTGCGCACCCTGCTGCACGAGGGACTCAACGGGGTGCCGGGCAAGGTGGAGGCGGGACCGCCTAAACACATGTCGAGCGCCGTCGGGCAGATCGTCAATTTCCTCGGCACCCTGCAGAACGAGTGGGCCGGGGCCCAGGCCTTCAGCTCCTTCGACACCTACATGGCCCCTTTCGTACGCAAGGATGACCTGAGCTACGAGCAGGTGCGCCAGTATATCCAGGAGCTGATCTATAACCTCAACGTGCCTTCCCGCTGGGGCACCCAGACCCCCTTCACCAATCTCACCTTCGACTGGGTCTGCCCGCAAGACCTGCGGCAGCAGATCCCGATCATCGGCGGCGAGGAGATGCCCTTCAGTTACGGTGAGTTACAAGAGGAGATGGACCTGATCAACCGGGCCTATATCGAGGTGATGACCGCGGGCGATGCCAAGGGGCGGATCTTCACTTTCCCCATCCCGACCTACAACATTACCCCCGACTTCCCCTGGGAGAGCGAAAACGCCGAACGGCTCTTCGCCATGACCGCCAAGTACGGCCTGCCCTACTTCCAGAACTTCCTCAACTCGGAGCTGAGCCCCAACATGGTCCGCTCCATGTGCTGCCGCCTGCGGCTCGACCTGCGGGAACTGTTGAAGCGGGGCAACGGCCTGTTCGGCTCGGCGGAGCAGACCGGCTCGCTTGGCGTGGTGACCCTCAACTGCGCCCGTCTCGGCTATCTCCATCGGCAGGACGAGGAGGGCCTGTTACGGCGTACCGACGAGCTGCTGCAGCTGGCGCGCAACAGCCTGGAGATCAAGCGCAAGGTGATCCAACGCCACATGAACGCCGGCCTCTTCCCCTACACCAAGCGCTACCTGGGCACCCTGCGCAACCACTTCTCCACCATCGGCGTCAACGGCATCAATGAGATGATACGCAACTTCACCGGCGACGAGTTCGACATCACCTCACCGTGGGGTGAGCGCTTCGCCGGCCGTTTTCTCGACCATATCCGCCGTCGCATGGTCGAGTTCCAGGAGGAGACCGGCAACCTCTACAACCTGGAGGCGACTCCGGCCGAGGGCACCACCTACCGCTTCGCCCGTGAAGACCGCAAGCGCTGCCCCGGTATCCTGCAGGCGGGCACGGCGGAGCAGCCCTATTACACCAACTCCTCCCAGCTACCGGTGGGCTACACCGATGATCCCTTCGCCGCCCTGATCCACCAGGAGCCGCTGCAGCGCCGCTACACCGGCGGCACCGTACTGCATCTCTACATGAGCGAACGAATCAGCAGCACAGAGGCATGCAAGCGACTGGTGAGACGCTCGTTGGAGCGGTTCCGCATCCCCTACCTGACGGTGACGCCAACCTTCTCCATCTGCCCCGTCCACGGCTACCTGAGTGGCGAGCACGAATTTTGTCCCAAGTGCGACGAGGCACTGATCCAACGCCAACAGAAGGAGGCATCGAGCCATGCACAGCATTGAACTGAAAGACGAAAAGCGCACCCGCTGCGAGGTCTGGACCCGGGTAATGGGCTACCACCGCCCCATCTCAGCCTTCAATCCGGGCAAACAGTCGGAGCAGGCAGAACGCCGTTGCTTCACGGAGCAGAGGGCGCATCCTAACCTGAGCGACGCGGCAGAGGACTGAGAACGGCCATGAGGGCAAGCCGGCTCAATGTGGGCGGTCTGACACCCATGACCACGGTCGACTATCCAGATCGCCTGGCGGCCGTGGTCTTCTGCCAGGGCTGTCCCCTGCGCTGCCGCTACTGCCACAACCCGAAACTGCTGCCACGGCGCGGGGAGAAGCGAATCCCCTGGTCAGAGATTGTCAGCTTCCTCGAGCGCCGGCGCGGACTGCTCGACGCGGTGGTCTTCAGCGGTGGGGAGCCGACTCTGCAACGGGCGCTCCCCGCCGCCATCCGGCAGGTCAGGGAGATGGGTTTCGAGATCGGCCTGCACACCGCCGGCATCTATCCCAAACGCCTGGCCCGGCTGCTGCACTCGATCGACTGGATCGGCCTCGACATCAAGGCCTTGCCAGAGGCCTACGAGGCGCTCACCGGCATGCCCGGCAGCGGCGCGCTCGCCTGGGAGAGCGCCGCCCTGGTGATCGATTGCGGAACGCCGCATCAACTAAGGACGACCTTCCATCCGGCCCTGATGAGCCGGCAGGAGAAAACCCGCCTTCAAGAACGTCTCCAGGCCCTCGGTCCGCTCGAGCATGTCTGGCAAACCTGTCGTACCGAACATTGCGCCGACCCCGCACTCTGTGCCACAAAAACACTTTCGGTTTAATCTGTATTACAAGAAATCGAATGAATTAGGCGGCGCTATCCACCTCTGTTCAATGTTAACCATCACTC
>JASFJY010000382.1:0-4255 GCA_050119415.1 Chromatiales bacterium
GGTGATCTGGCTGGAGGAGTGGCTGCGAGACTACCCCGGCACCCTGCTGCTGATTTCACATGATCGCGACTTTCTCGACCAGATCACCGACCACATCGTGCACCTGGAGCAGCAACGGGCCAACCTCTACAGCGGCAACTACTCCGGATTCGAGCAGATCCGTGCCGCCCGCCTGGCCAATCAGCAGGTCGAGTACGAAAAACAGCAGCGGGAGATCGTCCATATCCGCCGCTATGTCGAGCGTTTCCGCGCCAAAGCGACCAAGGCCCGCCAGGCCCAGAGCCGGCTGAAGGCGTTGGCGCGCATGGAGCTGATCAGCCCAGCCCATGTGGACTCCCCCTTCCACTTCGAATTCCTCTCCCCGCAAAAGAATCCCCACCCCCTGTTGCAGCTGCGCATGGCCAGCGCCGGCTACAGTGAAACACCGATTCTGCAGGGGCTTGATATCACCATCGAACCGGGTGACCGCATCGGTCTGCTGGGTCCCAACGGTGCCGGCAAGTCGACCCTGATCAAGCTGTTGGCAGGCGAACTGCAACCTCTCGACGGTGAGCGCCTGCCGGCCCAGGAGTTACGTATCGGCTACTTCGCCCAACACCAGCTGGAGCAGCTCGATTCGCACGCCAGTGCCCTGCTGCACCTGCAGCGTCTCGATCCTCAGGCCAGCGAACAGGCCCTGCGTAACTTTCTCGGCGGCTTCGGCTTCCAGGGCGATCGGGTATTGGATCCGATCGCGCCCTTCTCCGGCGGCGAAAAGGCCCGTCTGGTTCTCGCATTGCTGGTCTACCAGCGGCCCAATCTGCTGCTGCTCGACGAACCGACCAACCACCTGGATTTGGAGATGCGCCATGCCGTCGGTCTGGCGCTACAGCGCTACGAGGGGGCGATGCTGATTGTCTCCCACGACCGCCATCTGCTGCGCATCACCACCGACCGGCTTTGGCTGGTGCACGCCGGCCGGTCCAACGACTTCCAAGGCGACCTGGACGACTACCCCGCCTGGCTCACCGAACAACAACGCAAGGCGACAGCCGATGCCCGGGAAGGCCCACAGGGTGACCACACCGCCAGCGCCCGCAGGGATCGTAAGCGCCAACAGGCGGAGCAACGCCGCCGACTGCAACCGTTGAAAAATGAATTGAAGAAGTTGGAAGAGCAGATCGCCGCTCTGCAAAAAAAGCAGCAGGCACTGGAACTGAAGCTCGCCGACACCGACCTCTACAACAGCAGTCGAAAAGCGGAACTCAGATCCTTTCTGGCTGATAAATCCGATGTGGATCGCCAACTCGATACAGCGGAAACGCGCTGGATCGAAATTGGCGAGCAAATTGAGGCTGCAGAAACGGCCGAAACGTATTAAAGTGGCCACACAGGGAATGTGTATCGCCACATCCCACTGAACGCTACAGCCATCAGGGTGTATAGTATTCTGATCGCTGCAGCTGCGCCGCCACGGACCGGTATACTGTCGCGACGCATGGTTTGACCCATTGCACAGTTCGAGAGTTGACGATGAAAATCTATGTAGGAAACTTGCCCTGGAGCATCAAGGATGACCAGCTGCGTGAGCTGTTCACCTCATACGGTGATGTCTCCAGTGCTATTGTCATTATGGACAAATTCTCTGGCCGCTCGAAAGGCTTCGGCTTCGTCGAAATGGCCAGCGACTTAGACGCAGAAACCGCCATGAAGGCGCTGAATGAGAAAGAGGTCGGCGGCCGCAACCTACGGGTCAACGAGGCGAGACCCCGGGAAGACCGCCCTAATCGCAGGCCCCGGCACTAAGCATCGACTGTTTACCCGCGTTCCAGGGGAAACCTTGGAACTGTGGGATTAGCCGGTTGGATGGGGGGTGCCTGCCCGTCGTTATGTAGAAAAAATGATGAAGGCATTCGTTTCCCTGCTGCTCCTCTGTGTATTGGCTTTTTTTATCTGGCCCTACACTGTGGTCTATCGGCTCGACCGGGCGTTGACCCTAAACCACCGGCAAACCCTCGCCGAGATGGTCGACATCCAATCGGTACGCGAACAGATCAAGCGCAAGCTGAACAAGAACCTCGACAGTTCGATCGGCAATGTCTCCAACAGCTTCATCGACTGGTTACAGGACGGCATTCAGGAACTCGGTGCCAACGCTGTCGATCAGATGGTCGACACCGACTGGGTTGCAGCACAGCTACGCTCTCACAATCCGGATCCCAACGAGGGCGGGTTCTATAAACAGCTCAGCTACGCCTTTTTCGACGGCCCCGACAGGCTGCTGCTGCGTGTCGGCGAACTGGACGACAACCCGGTGCATGCCCATCTCAAGCTGCAGGGCGCCCAATGGCGCATCACGGCCGTCTACAATTGACGGGGGAACCCCTATTAATTCTGGATTGAGCGCGTGGCAAGATAAACTGTTCGGATCAGGGTGAAAAGCGCATGTAATAGCCTGCTATTGCGAAGTTTTTCAACGCAGAGCCAGGGCATTTCAGCGGTCAAGAGCCGATTGACGAATTGATCAGAAACACCTTTAAACCTTAAAGATACTCCCGGTACGGCCGCTAAATCGGTTTGCGCTGCGGCTATACTAAAGCCATGTCGCCATGAAGAAAAAACATGGTCTATGAGGACCACTGCACTGTTAGGGAGAGAATCGAAACATGGTCGATATCCAATTCAATCAGGCCCTCTACGAAGCCTGTCCCATAGGCATGCTGGCCATCGACAACGAGGTCTGTATCCGCTGGGTCAATCCGGCCCTCGAAACGATGTTGAGCCTTAACGGCAAGGAGCTGATCGGCAAGAATAAAAGTGCCCTGCCGGAGGGCTTGCACGCCCTTTTCGACGAAACCGACATCCTTCATCTCTCACTCAACGGTGACGGTGAGCGCTGGCTGCAGCGCGAAGTGAAAGAGGTCGCCGACGCCGCCAACACCCCGCTGCGCATCCACTTCTACCAGGACATCAGCCCCCAGGTACTGGCTCAGCGTGAAAACGACCAACTGCGCCGCCAGGTGGAGGACCTGACCATCACCGACCCCCTCACCGGCATGGCCAACCGCAGGGCCACCTTGCAGGCACTGGAGGCACAGGTCACCCGCAGCCGGCGTTACGGTAACCTGCTGACCCTGGGCGCCGTGCGCCTCTCCCACCCGGACCTGCCCGACGTGGCGCTGCCTGACGCCTCGATCCTGGCCCTTGCACACTACCTGCGCGAGCGGCTGCGCTGGGCCGACATCATCGGCCGCTATGAAACTGAACTGTTCCTACTGCTGATGCCTGAGACCAGCATTGAGGATTCCAGCAGACTGCTGCTGCAGATCGCAGAAGAGTGTCGCGAAGGCGCTTTGACAGAGGAACTCGGTGAAAATCCGCTGCCACAACTGGCCATCGGCGTGGCCGCCTGGGAAAAGGGTGATGATCCTCAGCGGCTGATTCAACGCGCCTTGCACACTCTCTAAGGCATGTTCGGCGATGCCTGCCTCTCAACGGATCAGTTTTGACGAAGGCATCAGCCGCAAGGACCTGAACACTATCCGCCAGCGCTTCCAATACCTGCACCGGGAGCGGCTACGGCGTATCCGAGAGGAGCTGCGACCGAGCCAGCAGGAGTTTCTCGACCTGCTGCCGCTGCTGTTCCATATCAACCACCCAATGCTGCCCGGTTATGTCAACAGCGAAACACCGATCGGCATCCCCGACTTCACCCCTCACCGACGGGCGCTCGACGCGGCGAAAAAGCTGAGCCGCAGCTTCGAGTATAAGAAGCGCGCCCAACGTCAATATCACATTCACGGCGTCTATCTGATGGGCAGCACCGGCACCATCGGCCAGTCTTCAAGCAGCGACTTCGACCTCTGGCTCTGCCACGACCCGGCCCTCAAGGACAAACAACGCCAATACCTGCAGCAGAAGACCGCCCTGATTGAAAAGAGTGCCGCCGAACTTGACCTGGAGCTGCATATCTTTCTCATCGACCCGGAGCGCTTCCGTCAGGGCCAGAAGTCCAAACTCTCGCGCGAGAGCACCGGCTCCACCCAGCACAGCCTGCTGCTTGAGGAGTTCTACCGCAGCGCGGTGCTGATTGCCGGACGCCACCCGCTGTGGTGGCTGGTGCCTCCCGAGCATGAGGAAGTCTACCAGGAGTATGCCGATAGCCTGCTTTTCCACCGCTTCGTCAAACGCAGTGAGGTGCTTGACCTGGGCGGCCTCGACAACGTGCCGGCCCAGGAGTTTTTCGGCGCCGCCCTGTGGCAGCTCTACAAGGGCA